>CAYPBW010000080.1:0-12929 GCA_964409055.1 uncultured Chitinophaga sp.
GAACCCTGAAAGTACCTGTAAATGTATAGGTATGTGAAGTATTGGGTGTAGTAGTGGTAACAATGGGTGAGCCATCTCCAAAATCCCATTCATAGGTTTGTGCATTTCCTACCGTATCAATAAAATCAACTGTAAGTGGCACACATCCGGCAGTATCTCTTGGTACACCATTGATAGAAGACTGAACATTAGATGCAACACCTGCCAGATTCATGGCAATTTTTAGCATAGTAAGGTTACAATTGCTGGTATTGTTTACTGTTGACCATGCTCCAGCAGTTGTGGGGTATGCAGGACCAGTTGCCGCCCCCAGTTTACAATTACCACAAATAGCCTGATAAATAACCCCATTCGCATCAAAACGGCTTGTACCACCGTCCACATGATCACAACCAGCTTGAGCTGGTGTATTATTTTCTCCAAAGAAACTACCAAAGAGTTGTGCAGTTGCATCTCTCCTTAATACAAAAAAGTACATATCTCTTCCATCCGTTGTCGATTTAAAAGCATCAGGGGTTACTGGCAATCCAGAAGTTCCGGAACTTGAATAAGTGTTTGATGCAGGACTTGAACCTATATAGCCTCCCCAACCGGATATGTAAACATTCTCACAACGGTCAACAAGAAATGCTATGGGAGAAATATTAGGAGTAGATGAGCCAGTTCCAAACATTGTTGAGTAAACCCAATTAGATAAGTCTGGTTGAAGTTTACCAATAAATTGTTTCCCTCCTGAATTGCTAAAAGTTGCATTAACAACCTGCCAACTACCAGTGGTTTGTCCCATAACATAAGGAAATCCGTTTCGGTCAAATTGTATTCCGAAAATCTGATCATTACCACTTGTACCAATAAAAGTGCTTCGCACAACTGATGAACCATTATTGGTTATAACAGTTATAAAACCATCTATTAAACCATTATTAGTTGTGCCCACTGTGCCAGCGGTGCTTCCCGGTAAAGTACCGCTTTCTGTACCACCCGCCACATAGATATTACCATTTGGAGCTAACGATAACACATATGCAGCATCATGACCGGATCCGCCTAAAAAGGAAGAAAACAAAACTGTAGATAACGTTGAATTCAGCTTCAATACAACCCCATCTTGTTGGCCTCCAAACCCGGCCTGAAATGGTGAAAAAGTTGGAAAATTACTCGATTGAGTGCAAGAGGCAACATAAACATTTCCTGCTGCATCCAGAATTACTTCACTTCGGCCATCATCACCATAATTACGTTGTAGCAAATTTGTGCCATTTCTTAGGGGAGTTATATTTACCCCATCATCACCGTCTCCACCAATTTTTTTTGACCCTATTAATGCTGTGCCATTGGCATTGAGCTTTGTTACAACAATATCGTAGCCAATTCCACTGCCAACTTGACCCCCGGGATTTACAATTGGATAGTTACCAGAATTTGACCTTCCTGCAATTACTAGATTACCTTGAGGATCTACAACCAAACTATGCGGCTGATCGTTTCCACTTCCTCCAATGTAAGTTGCATAAATCCTGTTTGAACCCGTAGGAGACAATTTAATTATCCCAATATCTGAAGCATTTGCACCTCCTTGAAAAACTGTTTGATATGCTCCAGTACTTACCGGATACCCTGTTTCAAACACTGCGCCCCCCCCATACATACTGCCATCCGGGCCATAAGTTGCAGTATAACCCCAGTTGTTTGCAGTACCGCCCGAGAACGAACAAAACACAATAACCGGGTCAATTACCAATGTTTTGGTGGGATCGTAATCTTTTACATCAAAGCGAAGCACATTGTCTTTAAGCAAGTACTTGCAGCTTATTTCTTTTCGCCCGGTCAATTCGGCCTGGTAGGTAAACGGTGATGACTCTTTTAATTCACCAATGGAAGTGGAAATAAGTAGTTCTTTGTTCTTCACCTGCAGTTTGTCAACTCCATCGTACTTCAAGGCAATTTTTGAAACATCACCACCGGGCTTAACGATAATATCGTATTTCAGGTAACCGTTGCTGGTATAATAGCGAACATCCACATTGGGGTAGACATCCTTTAGCGTTAATGCCTGAAAGATCCGGCAGCCCCCCGCCCATTTGGAAGGATCATTACCGATAAAATAGTTGTTATGAGTACTGATCATTTTATCCGCAACGATGGTGCTTGCAGAAGATGCCCCTACAAAATCCACATTCCATGCATGTGAACGTAAGACGATCTTATCATTGGCTGTTACCGGGGTGTTATCAGGATTCTGGCCATGCAGAAATTTAGCCACATTCTGGTAATCGGTGGGATTATGTTGAACAATGGTAAAGCCTCCGCCCTGCCGGATGAAAATATCACCGTTGCTTACAGCACCCCTGTACTGCACACTGGCATCCCACTGGCCTTTGTTTTCAATAAATTCTATGTTTCCCTGCGCACCTGCAAAAAATGCTGAAAGAAGGAGTACAGTTAACGTAATGGTCTGTTTCAGGGTCAAATTATTTTTCTTAAAATAACTAATTTTTGCCAGAGTTGGTTTGAAAGTTTGTGTTAATAAATGTCTTTTCATGGTAAAATTTCCCAATCAGGTAAATACATCCATTAGTAAATTACGAAATCCTGCTCCAAACCACATTGCCTTTTTGGTAATGAAGGAATTCTTTTAACCGCAAATTTTCTGCCGAAACGAGATCGGGGTCCTCTTCGAGCAGTTTTGCAGCTATATTTCTGGCCAATTCCAATAAAGGCCTGTCTTGGACTATACTGGCCAGCCGGAAGTTTAAAGCCCCGCTTTGCCTTGTACCTTCGATATCCCCCGGTCCTCTCAGTTCAAGATCTTTTTCGGCTATTACAAAGCCATTATTGGTTTCTGTCATTATCCTGATTCGTTCCCTTGCATCATTACCCAGTTTTGAACCGGTCAGCAAAATGCAATAGCTCTTTTCAGCCCCCCGGCCCACCCTTCCCCGCAACTGGTGCAATTGGGACAACCCGAACTTTTCCGCACTTTCAATTACCATAACCGTGGCATTAGGCACATTCACCCCCACCTCGATAACAGTGGTAGAAACCATGATCTGCGTGTCATGCTCCACAAATCGTTTCATATTGGCTTCTTTTTGTTCAGCCGGCTGACGGCCATGCACCATGCTGATCCAGTATTTAGGTTCCGGAAAGTAAGCCTTCACATTTTCAAAGCCCTTCATCAGGTTTTCATAATCAAGCTTAGGGCTTTCTTCAATTAAAGGAAAAATGATATACACCTGCCGGCCTTTATCAATTTCGGTCCGGATAAAATCCATCACTTTGCTCCTGTGCGATTCATAACGGTGAACCGTAGTGACAGGTTGCCGCCCCGGGGGCATTTCATCAATCACACTGTAATCAAGATCGCCGTAAGCAGTCATGGCCAGTGTACGGGGAATGGGTGTGGCCGTCATAACAAGAATATGTGGAGGCACGGTTGCCTTCTGCCAGAGCTTTGCTCTTTGTGCCACGCCAAAGCGATGTTGTTCATCAATAATCACAATACCGAGGTTATTGAACTGAACAACATCTTCAATCAGTGCATGAGTGCCGATCAGAATTTTTAGACTCCCATCCTGCAATTCATTTAGTATTTTTTTCCTTGCAGCAGATTTGGTAGACCCGGTGAGCAAGGCTACCTGTACATTCACCCGTTTCAGCAGGTCGCTGATCGTTTGAAAATGTTGTTGCGCCAGTATTTCTGTTGGGGCCATCAGGCAAGCCTGGTAGTTATTATCCACTGCCAGCAACATTATCAAAACTGCTACAATTGTTTTACCGCTTCCGACATCTCCCTGCAAGAGCCGGTTCATCTGCCTGCCCCTGGCTGTATCAGTACGTATTTCCTTGATGACTCTTTTTTGTGCGCCAGTCAGCCCGAAAGGAAGATGATTTTTAAAAAAATCGGTGAAAAGATCACCTACTTTATCAAAAACCACCCCTTTCGAAAATCGGTGTCGGTTTGATCGCAGCAGGTTCATTCGAAGCTGTGCGATGAAAAGTTCCTCAAATTTTAAACGCTTCACCGCATCCTCATACTCGGCGGAAGACTGCGGAAAATGTACATGGCGGTATGCTTTGAAACGACTTAGCAGTTTTAATTGACCAAGTATCGGCTCCGGCAAATTTTCAGGCACATCCTTTTCATGCAGCATGCCCATCAGCAATTGCGTAAGCTTGCCAATCTGCCTTCCTCCAAGTCCTTTAGACTTTAATTTTTCAGTGGTAGAATAAATGGGTTCGAGAAATTCTTTTGCAGCCGGGCCACCCGGAACCAATAGTTCCAATTCCGGATGAATAATCTGAGCTTGCCCGTTAAAAAAACTTATTCTTCCAAAAGCAAGGTACGACTGGCCTTCCTGTAAAGTTTTTTGCACCCAGTTCAAACCCTGAAACCAGGTGAGTTCGATAATGCCTGTTTTATCCTTTAACTGAGCTACTAACCTTTTACCGGAACGCTGGCCGATCAATTCTACACTTAGCAACACGCCGGCCACCTGGGCAAATTCAGTTGTAAATGTTATGTCGCTAATTGAATTTAGCTTTGTCTTGTCAACATGCCGGAAAGGAAAATGATTTAACAAATCGCCAAAAGTGAAGATGCCTAATTCCTTTTTTAAAAGATCAGCTCTTTGCGGGCCTACCCCTTTCAGGTACTCAATCGGGCTTTTTAATATGTGGGAGGAAGAATTAATGTGATTCGTTTAGTACAAAAATAATTGTTGTGTACCTATATTATCGTGGCATTAAAACCATATTAGAAAGGCTATGCCATCTGCCTGACTGATTTCTCCCAAAGCACAGATTGCTTTCCGCTGATATGTCTTGCACATCCTTTTACAAGACAATAATTCATGAATACAAAATAAAAAGGAATGGTAAAAAGACCGGCTCTTTTACCTGAACGAACAAATAGCCAGCCGAATAATGCAAAAAAGTAAAACAATCCTTGTCCCAACAGTAACATCTCGTATAATGTGTTACCTGGTTCAACTATCACAAGCCAGCTATTGGAAACAATCAGTACGAATAGCAATACGGGGCAAAATACCCAGCGGAACAATCTTCTTGAGATGAATTGAAAACTCAATAATGGATGCCGGAAAGGATTCATTATTCCCTTTAAAAACCGTAATGACTGATAAGCCCCGGCAGAAATTCTTACTTTTCTTTTTTCTTCTTCTTTCAATGAGGCAGAAGGTAATTCAGTTGCAAATGCATCCGGTTCATACCGTATCTTATACCCCTGGAGACAAACCTGCATGGAGATAACAAAATCATCCAATATAATATCTTCATCGGTCGGAGTAAACAATGAGCACCTGATGGAAAAAAGTTCTCCTGCAGCCCCAACAACTGAATACAATTCCGCATCCTGCCGCTTCATAAAAGATTCATACTGCCAGTATAAGCCTTCTGCTTCACCCACGGCAGATGCATAATTGTTCCTTAAAATCTTTTTTTCGCCGGCAACTCCTCCGACATTTGGGTCAGCATAATGTGTAACAATACGGCTTATGCACTCCGGGTTAAGCATAGAATTAGCGTCACTGAAAACGACAATCGGGGTTTTCACCTGCTGCATGGCCCTTTTCACAGCTGCATATTTTCCCCTGCGTTCCGGCAGGTGCATTAATTGTACAGATGGAAATTTGCTTATCAGTTCCGCCGAATTGTCTGATGAGCCATCTGTAATAAATATGACAGTAAGTTTATCTGCAGGGTAATCAATGGCCAGCGTATTACTGATCTTTTGCGGTAAAAGGTTTGCTTCATCATACGCTGTTACAATCAATGTTACCGGCAGATATTCTGTTGGCGAAAAATTAATATTTCCTGAAAACAATACCCGGATATTGTTCAGCAAAAAGATGATGAACCCATAACCAATATAGCTATAGAACAAAACAACGAAACTTATCCAAAAAAATGACTCCATTACCATCAGCCGAAGAGACCGGAAAATTACGGTCCGTCAGCAGCAAATATCCGCTGCTTTGCCGGAATACTGCAGAATCTTACGTTTAAACTATCATTTTCAGTAAGATATAGTTAAACTACTTGCTTTTTTAGACGATCTGTTCTACTTTGCAATTACCAATATCCATTCGAAACCTGTATTATGAAAAGCCACTATTACCTGCTACAGATCGATCTGTCATTTAGCACTTACAAGTTTGCATTACTGTGTTTCTTATCCGCATTTGTTGTTACCTTAATAACCATTCCACCTGTTATTAATCTGATAAGGAAGTACCGGCTATATGATGTGCCTAATGCCCGTAAAGAACATTCAACTCCAATACCCACTCTGGGTGGCGTAGCTATTGTTGCCGGTATGATGGCAGCTTTATTCTTATGGTTTCCGTTTAGTAACCAGCCCGGCCAGGTCAGTTTCTTTTTCTCCGTTATTGTATTGCTGGCACTCGGCATTATGGACGACTTAAAAGACCTTACTGCAAAGTATAAATTTGTTGTACAATTTGCCCTTGCCAGTTTGGTGGCAGTTGCGGGTATCCGTATCACATCATTTGATGGTCTGTTTGGTATTTATGAACTGCCATTAACAGCACAATATACTTTTACCATTTTAGCCATAGTCGGAATAACTAATGCTTTCAATTTAATTGATGGTATTGATGGACTTGCCGGTGGATTAGGCTTTATGAGCCTGGTAATTCTGGGTCTTTTCCTGACAATGAGCGGAGATGTGAATACAGCGCTGATCGCATTCTCATTGGCTGGCGGAATGCTGGCCTTTCTTTATTTCAACTTTAATCCTGCCCGTATTTTTATGGGTGATACAGGCTCGCTGGTGCTGGGATTTGTAACGGCCGTACTATGTATCCGGCTAATGGAGGTAAATCTTGTTGCGGCAACTCCTGTTTTACCTCATGCGCCGGTCTTTGTTCTTAGTATTGTGTTGATACCGGTATTTGATACATTGAGGGTCTTTGCAGTAAGGATATGGAATGGAAAATCACCCTTCAGTCCTGACAAAACACATATACATCACTTGCTGACCAACCAGGGGCTCAGCCATGCATTTTCGGCCAAGCTTATTTGTTTTGTACATGCCTTTATATTGATAGAAGCATTCTGGCTGAGAAATCTTCGACAAGAGTTTGTATTACTGATTCTTGCTTTGTTCATGCTGATGACAACGGTATTGCTTAAAAACATTGGTTTACTATTTCCCCGAAAAGAACAAGGCGCAGAAAAAGCGGGAATGTAATTACTTCCCGATACAGAACTTGGAGAAAATATAATCCAACTGATCTTCATTGGTTATCTCCCCTGTTATCTCGCCGAGATAATGGAGACTACGCCTGATATCCAGTGCAAGCAAGTCTCCCGGTATTTTTTTGTCAAGTCCTTCTTTAATATCCTTTAACGACCGGGCCACTTCCTTTAATGCATGAAAGTGCCTTGTATTGGTGATAATTGTATTCTCGGACTGAACTTTTCCTTCCAGAATCAGATCAACCATCTTTTCCCTCAATACTTCTGTGTGCATATTATTCTTTGCAGAAATAAAAACAATTTGGTCAAAGGCTGCGAATTTTTCCCGGGCTGCTTTTTCATCAGCACTGTCAATTTTATTAACTACTAATAAAAATCTTATTTCATCCTTTTCTGCCCGATGCTGCCATGTTTTTAGTTCAGCAATTTCATCATTTACATCAAATACATAAAGAACCAGCTCTGCCTGCTTAATTTTTTCAAGACTTCGTTCAATACCTGCTGACTCTATCATATCAGTGGTGTGCTCCCTGATACCCGCTGTATCAATAAGCCTGAAAAGAATTCCGTCAATATTGATAACCTCCTCTATAGTGTCCCTTGTGGTTCCGGGTATATCACTGACAATTGCTCTGTTCTCGTTTAGAAGATTATTCAGCAGTGTTGACTTTCCTGCATTAGGTTTTCCAACGATTGCCACACTAACACCATTTCGTATAACATTCCCTAACTGAAACGAACTGATTAATTTGCCGGTGGAGGATTGCAGCTCCTCTATTAACTCATATAACTGCGTCCGGTCAGCAAACTCTACATCCTCCTGGGAAAAGTCAAGTTCCAGCTCTATCAAGGCAGAAAATTTAAGCAGCCTTTCCCTCAAATCCTTCAGGTTGGCCGAAAAACCACCACGAATAGTATGAAGGGCTGCTTTTTGGGACGCTGCTGTATTAGATGCAATCAGGTCCGCTACGGCTTCAGCCTGGGCCAGATCCAGTTTTCCGTTGAGGAATGCCCTTTGTGTAAACTCTCCGGGTTTTGCCAGCCTGGCTCCTTGTTTTAAACAGGCCTCCACTATTTGTTGGTGAATAAAAGGTGAACCATGGGCACTGATCTCTATTACATCTTCACCAGTATAAGATTTTGGGGCTTTAAAAAGAGACACTACAACCTCATCGAGTACTTTATCCTCCTCCTTCAGATATCCTACATGTAACGTATGTGAGGATTGACGCTCCAGATCTTTTGACGGAAACAAATAATTAATAATTTCAAACGCTTTACTGCCGCTTAACCTGATAATACCTATTGCACCCACACCCTGAGGAGTAGCTATTGCCACAATGGTATCATCCCAACCCGATAGTTTAGTCATGACTCGCAAAAATAAATTTGATTACCGAACGGCCGAAAACAAAAAATCCTTTCTGTTTCCAGAAAGGATTTTTATTAAATCAGATCATGTTTATTCACCCAAAACCTGGAATGTAATAGGTTGCTTACGATAGGCTTTTACTGAACGACCATTCTGAACCGCTGGTGTCCATTTCGGACCTTTCTTAATAACCCTCATTGCCTCTTCTTCCATTCCATAACCGTGGTTAGTCATAGGCCTTACATCACTGATATTACCTTCTTTGTCAACCACGAACTGAATAATGGTAGTGTAAGTGCCCTCCGGAGCTCCATTATCGGTAGCTACCTGTCCATTACAGTTCGTTTCAAGATAACGACGCCACTTGCTATCACCACCGGGGAAGGCTGCTTCAATCTCTACTTTATCAAAGATCTTGTTCTCATCCGGATCTTCTTTTTTCTCTTCCACGATCTGCTTTCCTTCATCAATCGCAACAGGGGTGGCAATATTGTCATCCTTAATACCTTCCTGGTCGATCTCAGCGATCTTTACGTCTTTCAATTCTTCCTGTGGTGGAGGTGGTTTTTCAACCTCTTCGTCCTTTTTGATCACAGGAGGAGTAAACTGTTTCATTTCTACTTTCGGGGGTTCCACTTTAGGAGGAGGAGGAGGAGGAGGAACAACTTTTTTCTCTTCTTCCTGCTTAATATCCTGAAGGGTAACTTCCTGCATTTTTACTTTACCATCTTTCTTGGATTTAAGAGAGCTGGAAAGAACTGATCCGATTAAGGCGAGAGCAGCAATAGATGCAGTGATAATTAAAGCCCGGGTAATGCGGCGGTTATAAGTTTTTCTCAACTCATAAGCACCATAGTCCTTGTTCCTGTCTTCAAAGATCAGGTCAAGAATGTCGGCGGATAAAATCTTGTTGGCTTCCATGAGTTAAACGTTTTTTATTAGATGCACACAGCTTTGTCTTTCCACAACTGCCGGCAAACTATTTTATACCATTGGTTGCTTCTGTAGCTTTGATCAAATCAACTTCCTGTGGTAGTATCTTCACCATTGCATAGGTTTTCACCTGGTTAATGGTCATTTCATCAAGTATATCTACCGTATTGCTGTAAGTAGCATCTGCATCGGGCTTGATCACAATGATGAAATCCCTGTCAAGACAAGCCTTTTCCCAATCAGGATCTCCCTTTTCTTTGGCTTTATCCTGTGTTTTTTTACAGGTTTCATCATGCTGGTGACGGCTGATCACATCTTTCTTTTTATTAATGATCACCTCACGGATTCCCTTGAATGTTGTTGATTTGAAATTATTACCAGTTGCATCCACTACCAGTTTTCCTTCGTAGTAGTACACCTGGTTTGCTTTTCCAAGCATAATGGTCAGTACACTGGATTCTTTAGCCTCTGTCTGCTGTTTTTCGTCTTTAACATCTTTGGGCATATTCAGATCCATTGTTGTTGGAGTCGTCATTGTTGCCGTAAAAACGAAGAAAGTAATCAGCAGGAAGCCCAGATCCACCATCGGCGTCATGTCTACACGGGTAGAAAGTTTTTTGGCTTTCTTTACCCCTGGTCCCTTTTTGTGGCCACTATCGCCACCACCGGTATCTATACTTGCCATGATTTACTGATTTTGTTTTTTAAATTATTTAGTAACTCTCCTGTTATACAAGTCCAATTCAGAATTAGACGGTATGTCGTCCAGGGCTGTTACCAAGTTGTATTTGAATTCATCATTGCGCTTCAGGGCACTAACTACTGCTTCAAAAGCAGGATACTTAGAGTGTCCGTCGCCTTTGATAAGGTAGTTGAGTGACTCTCCCGCAAAAGCAGATTTTGCAGCTGCAATCCACCAAACCAGTTCATTGTTGGCAGAGTCCATAACCGGTATGCCGGGCTGCTTTATTGATTTCTGCTGATCTGCCGGCGTTGCAAGCAGTTGCTTAAGGTTGCCGAAAGGCACACCTACTGCAAATGTTTGCCTGTAATTAGCCTTCTCTGCAGGGGTTAAACCCAGGTTTCGGGTAGTATTGATATTCTCAATAATAGCATCAAACTTGCTTTTATCCTTATCTGATAGTATAGTAAAATAAACCTTATTTGAAGAGTCTATTATTACCATAACAGCGTTATTCTCAGGCAATTTTTGAGACAATACCGATCCCGGGGTGGTAATTTCTACCGGCTCAGGTGGCTTGAATTTGGTCGCCATGATAAAGAAAGAGAGAATCAGGAAGGCTATGTCCACAAAGGGGGTCATATCCGTATCTGTACTCTTCCTTGGTATTTTAACACTAGGCATTGTTTACAAATATTTTAGAAATGAGATGAATAGGGTTCATTTTTCCACAAAAAAGTTCCTCTTATTTGTAAAGAGAAGCAAAGCTTTGTGTAAGTGTAAAACCAGACTCATCAATGCCATAAGTTATTGAGTCGATCTTGGTAGTGAAAACGTTATACATGATCAGGGCAATCGCCGAAGTACCGATACCTAAGGCTGTATTGTAAAGGGCCTCAGAGATACCAACCGCCAGATCAGCAGCAGCACCGGCACCACCCTCTTCACCCAAGGCAGCGAATGAACGGATCATACCCATTACCGTACCCAACAGGGCGATCAGTGTACCAACTGAAGTAATAGTAGAAAGAAATACCAGGTTCTTCTGCAACATTGGCAATTCCAATGCCGTTGCCTCTTCTACTTCTTTTTGAATAGCAATCACTTTCTGATCAGTGTTCAGGTTGCCTTCGTTGATCATTTCCTTGTAGCGGCGAAGTCCTGCTTTCATTACATTACCTACAGAACCTCTTTGTTTGTCGCACTCAGACAAAGCTGCATCAACATTACGATTTGCCAGGTGGTACTGCACTTTTCTGATAAAGTCAGAAATAGAACCTTTACCTAATGCTTTTCTGATAGTCAAAAATCTTTCAATTGAGAAAACAATTACCATCAGGAACATTCCAATCAACAACGGTACGATGATACCACCCTCATAAATTCTGTGGAAGGCATCTTTTGGCTTTAAGTGATGCGGCCAGAATCCACCAGATGCATCTGGTTGTTCAAATCCACTGGGATTACCCATCATAAAACGCCAAATAGCATAACCGCCAATAATACAAACAACAGGTGCAATCCATGAAATAGCGTTACTGCTTTTTTTGGGTTGAACCGATGTGGCCTTAACTGAAGCCGTTGCAGTTGGTTTAATCTCTGCCATGATCTTAATTTTTAATTTTTGTTTTTAATGAAATGTACTAATCCGTTTTTCAGTCGTACAATGCTAAGAAAAAAGTTTAAACAATGTTCTCCTTTCCTCATTTTTTTGGTAAGGGGGGTCAAGTTAAGGATTTTTTCAAACGGAACAACTTAGAATCAGGGAATTTGATGAGAATTTCACCTCTTTTTTTCAGAACTGGATGCTGGTCAATTTTAAGCTTTTTTATTCGTAGCGCAGGGCTTCAATCGGGTTGAGCTTTCCTGCTTTTAATGCAGGATATAGTCCTGCCAATAAACCGACAGCCGTGCATAATATTATGCCATAAAAAACCCAGTTCCATGGCACCACAAAACCTGTTTTAAGCACGATGGAAAATAGATTTCCTACCATAATTCCTAAAATTATCCCCAGTAATGCTCCCAATAAACTGATAATTATCGCTTCGAGTAAAAATTGCCGGCTTACCATGCCGCTCTTTCCTCCTATGGCCTTTACAAGTCCAACTTCCCGGGTTCTTTCCGATACCGACACAAGCATGATATTCATAAGCCCGATGGCAGCGCCGATCAGCGTTATCAGCCCTATCACTGTAGCGGAAACAGTGAGAAAGCGGAGGCTATTCATTGCTTTTTCGGCAACACTATCGCTCCGGTCAAGTACAAAATTGCTTTCTTCTGTAATGGTAAGCTTACGAACCGCCCTGAAAATACCTTCAGCTTCCCCCATGGCTTCGTTTACCTTCAGAAGATCATTAGTCATGACAGCAACAACATAAGAAAACCCGGAAGGAAAATTTCTGTCCACATTTTTATAGGAGGTAATAATCACATTATCACGGCTAAAGCCAAATGTAGAACCCCGGCTCTCCAGCACTCCCAACACCCTGTAAGGAATATTATTAATCCTTACAACAGCATTAACAGCTCTTTCTGCACCTTGCTTGAATAATTTTTTAGCCACATCATACCCAAGAATACAAACATTGCGGCTTGTTTGCACATCCAGCCTGTTGATATTCCTTCCTGCCAACAAATTGAAACCATTCAGCATTAAATAATTCTCGTCACCCCCGAACATCATCACATTAGGACTTG
>CAYPBW010000081.1:0-12835 GCA_964409055.1 uncultured Chitinophaga sp.
GGTAAAAAATTACGATTACCTTCTCCGGAGGTATTCCATTTTTTAATCAGGTCCGTATAGGGGTTTACCTTTCCTTCAAATGGATATGGATCACCTGGCCCGATTGCAGGATCATTTTTATCGGGTTTGATCAGCGTTGTTCTTTGCTTTGCATATTCTTTACTTAGCAACCCACGAACAGGCTCATGTGGGGCAAAGTAAGGATCGCCATAATAGAAATCCCTGTCGGCAAAAGCAAGATTCATAGCCTGGTAAACGGTATGAATATAGTTGGGGCTGTTATAACCCATTGACTTCAGGTCATAATTTTCGAGAATGTTCAGGGCTTGCAACAGGGCAGGGCCTTGTGTCCATTGCTGCAATTTATATACTTCAATGCCTTTATAATTGACAGAAAGGGGTTCTTCTTCAATTGGTTTCCATTTGGCAAGATCTTCCAGGGTTATCAGTCCGCCCTGCTCCTGGCAGCCTCTTACAAATTCTTTTGCAATATCTCCCTTATAAAAACGGTCATTGGCAGCCATAATGGCTTCCTTACGGTTTTTCTTTTTCTTCAACGCTTCTTTTTCTGCTTCAACCATTCTGGCAAGTGTAGCCAACAGGTCCTTCTGTACAAATATCTCTCCTGCTTCCGGGGCCTCTCTTTTCTCACCCAGGTGTGGCAGAAAAACTTTTTTACTATAAGGCCATTGTTTTAACCTGTCTTTCCCTCTTTCCATCGCATTGGCAGTTTGCGCCTCTATCGGGTAACCTGCAGCCAGCTCCATTGCAGGTTTCAACACCTGTTCCAGGCTCATCGTTCCATAAGTGGCCAGCATATAGCAAAGCCCGCCCACTGTTCCCGGGGTTACTGCTGCCAAAGGCCCGTACTCCGGAGGGAAAGCATATCCTTTACTTTTAAAAAAATCAGCAGTAGCACCGGTAGGTGCCACACCTAATGCATTGATGGCAATCACTTTTTTTGTCCTGGGATTATAGATCAGTGCCTGGGTTTCACCACCCCAGCTCAGCACATCCCACATGGTACAGGTGGCGGCCAGCATGGCGCAGGCAGCATCTACCGCATTACCACCCTGCTGAAAAATCATGGAGCCGGCAGTCGCTGCAAGTGGTTTGCCTGTAATAGCCATCCAGTTTTTACCGTGTAAAGGAGGTTTTTGTGTTTGCTGAGCATTAGTATTAACAACAGTTATTGCAAAAACGTAAATAAAGCAGACCCTTTTCATTAAAATAATTTGTGGATAAAGATAAGAAGGGTATCAGCCAACTACGGGCAACTTGACAAAAAAAGTAGTACCATTTCCCTGTTTTGTCTCAAACCAGATGTCGCCCCTTGCCTGCTCTACAATACCCTTGCACATAGCTAACCCCAGACCAGTGCCGGAAGACTTTGTAGTAAAATTGGGAACAAAAATTCTCTCCTGCATCTCTGGCGCTATACCTTCACCATTGTCACGGATACTGATGATGATATGGCCAGCCTCTTTTTGTTCATTTACCTCTATCCGGCAATTCCCGTTTTCCCGGCAGGCTTCTACGGCATTGGTGAAGAGGTTAGTAAAGAGACGGTTCATCTGCGTTTTGTCAGCATTCACCATTGCTTTCTCCAATAAAGGGTACCAGACAAATTCCACTTGCTGGTTGGACAGGTAAAGATCCCGGAGCGAACTGATCACATCATGCAGATCAAATACTTCTGCCTTGACATTACCAATATTAGCAAACTGTGAGAAATCGGCAGCAATTTTTGAGAGGTGATCAATCTGTTCGACTAATGTATTGGCTACACTTGCAGAAAGTTCTTTTACATTTTCCTGGTTATTGTTAATGGCTTTCTGCAGGTACTGGATACTCAATTTCATCGGCGTCAGCGGATTCTTGATTTCATGGGCCACCTGGCGGGCCATTTCCCTCCAGGCACCCTCCCTTTCGCTTTTTGCCAGTGCTGAAGCACTCTCCCCTAATTTGGCCACCATTTTATTATACTCCTGTACCAGTTCTCCTATTTCATCATTTCGGTTCCATGCAATCGCCTCATTCTGCTTGCCAAGATTTACTTCTTTCATCTTGTCGCTGATCAGGGAGAAAGAATTGGTAATACGATTGGTAATAATCAATGCTATCAAACCGGCTATCAGGAAAATGAAAGCATTCAGGTTAATGATGGTAACAAGGAAGTTGGAAATTTCCTGTCGTAGTTCCGGCTTTGAAGTGAAATAAGGTATGTTGACAAAGGCTTCTACTTCACCCTGTTCATTCCTTACAGGCGAATAAATACTCAGGAATGAGAAATTGCCCACTTTTTCCTCCTGTACATGCTGCACCTGCCTTAACCGGCTCAAATGGAAATAAGCCCTTGGCTCCATTTTTTTACTTAACACTCCTTTGGTGTACACATTTGCCTCCGATGAAACCTGCAGGTTTCCATCCAGGTCATAAACATTCACATCCACGCCATGTATATCTGATACTTCATCCACCAATTTTTGCAGGCCGTTATTGGAAACAGAATCATATATCTTCACTACATCATCAAAAGTGTTGTGATCCGACATTTTCTTTTCCATTTCATTTACCATGATCTTCATGGTACGGCTAAGTTTGTCGTTATTACTTTGCCGGTTCCGGCTGATGAAGAAGGAAATGGTGGCAGCACCTATTACCAGGAATGAAAACACACTGATGAAAATGATGGTGCTGTGTACCTGCGACCGGATATTGATCTGGAAAAGTTTCCGGAACCCCTGCCAGTTGGCCCCCGTTCTTACAATCAGTGAAAGAAACTGCAGCAAAGCAACCAGGAAAAGGAATGAGCAAAAGATATAAGAAAACAAAGTTATTGTTTCAATAGTTGTTTCCCGTTTACGGGCAATCACTACTACTTTTTCTTTACTGGCCCTGTACCAGAGTTCATCATAATCACCATTCGTTTTTAGCCGGTACTCCTCCTTGGGAATCTCTTCATCATTCAGCCAGGTGGCAAATGGATAGTTGCCCGGAGGTGACACCAGCCTGTTCTTTATATAAACTGCATTCGAATAGATAGGTGAATTCTCAGGATCAGTGCCTTTGCTCTGCCGGAATAATTCCGGGAACAACGCATCCCTGCTAAAATTTTTTAAATTGGACACAATGAAAAAAGAACCCATTTTCTTTCCTGAAGTATCCTTTACCTCCCGCCGTATGATATAATTAAACTTATCAAACGAGGTTTCGTAATAATAAAGTCCTTCCGTTGCAGTAGGCTTTGATTGCACAGTGAAGATTACATTCAGTGCTTCGTAACTGGTGGGATCCTCGTTAAAAAGTGCCCGGTTAGCCGAATCATACACATAAAGCCGGGTATCATACTTATTTAAAAAACCACTGTAATTTCCGGTAATGATACTATCTTTTAAGGTCCGGCCTTCCTCCTCTTTGTGAAAACGGTGAAAATTTTCACTCAGAAAATCATTGTCCAGGTACTTTACCGCTATGCTCATCATCATTTCACTGGACGGATCGGTCTGAACAGCCAGCTTCTCAGCAATTGATTTCCTTTTCTCCCATTCTACCCTGGAGTTTTGCGACAGCATAATCGCTGCAATCGATGCTGAAAAGATGAAAATCCAGGTTAATATACTTGCAATGTTGATCCTGATACGGTTAAGAAAAACTCCTTTACTATTGATTAACCAGGTATAAACCATCAACCATATCAGTACCGGGAGATAAAATAACACTTCAGGATTGCCAGACCTGGTGGTCAGGTATAACAAACCGGCAAAACCAATGATAAAATAAACCAGGAACCTCCGCCCCTCAAGTAATGGGAAAATAAGCCTGAACAATAACTGAGAAAAATAGTAGTAGGACAAAGAAAGACAAGCAAGCACAAAGAACCCTGCCACAGTGTATTGGTTAAGACTGAAAAAATTGGTTACATCAAAAGAAATCTTTGAATCTGCAACCAAACTGCGGATAACTGACGCCAGTATAAATGTTGAAAAAATTAAAACCACCAATGCCAGCAAGCCAGCGATCAGCCTTGAACGAAAAGAAAAACCCCTTGAAAGATCCTCTTCGTTTTTCAACTTTGACCATGCAAATAAAACTAACCAGCAAAACAGGATGGAATTGATCACCAGGTCGCCTAAAGATCGCTGAATTGCATTGGAACCATATATAAGCGGACTAAAAAACTCAAACTGACGCAGATTTAGTAATGCCGGGTATAAATAGCTGATCAGTCTTGTAATTAATAATAGTACGCCTAAAAGCCCGATTGCTTTCCAGGCTCCATTTTTGCGGGAAAATGACTCAGTATAACTATAGATAAAAATGAAAAGCAACAGTATGGCAGCGAGTCGTAAGTAAATCGTAAGGTTATCATTATACGGAACAGCGTTAGCAACCTTTTTACCAAGATAGAAAACAACATTGCCTGTTATAGACTTGACAGGAAAGGCTGTAACATCTTTACTTATCCGGGCTCTTTTATCTGCAGTTTTGCTGAAAAAAAAGTGTTCGGGCAGGTAATCAGTTTCAATGAAAAACTCAGAACGAACAGGTATCAAAGCAAAGGCAATCACCTTCCCTTGTTTTAGAAGCAAGCTCTTTTTTGTAATAACATACCAACCGTTCGAGAGCTTGTCAAAATACTCGCCATCTGGCGATCCCATCAGCTCGTCTGGAGGTACCGCCAGTTGATCATTCCAGAACAGCATCCTGTTATTACCAAAATCATCACTGGAGTAAAGGAATATACCGTAAGATTTCGTAGTAAGTGCTGTAAATTCCTGCAAAGGGCTTGTCCTGTTCAACAGCCGGTTTATTAAACCAGTATCAGCAATCACCGAATTAAAATCCTTTTGATGACGATGCAGGTAACTTTCAGCCTTTTTTGCTTCCTGTGTTACTGAAGAACGGCTGCTGTAAATTTTAGTAAAGAAAAAGGAAAAGAATAACAGGAAAGCCGACAGGATCAGCAAGCTGTACTTTGTCCCGGGTATATTTTTAATGTGTGGCTTCACCTACTCGGATCGCTGTTGTTTGATGGTATTCCAGATGGCGTCCATTTCCTGCAGGGTCATTTCACTCAGACTTTTGCCAGTTTGCAGGGCTTGTTTTTCCATCGTGGTAAACCGGTGGATGAATTTTTTATTCGTTCTTTCTAATGCATTTTCTGCATCAACCTGCAAAAACCGTGCATAATTGATCAATGAAAATATAACGTCTCCCATCTCTTCTTCTGATTTACCATGATCACCACTGGCAACAGCCATTTTTAACTCTCCTATTTCTTCTTCTACTTTTTCCCAAACCTGTTCTTTATTATCCCATTCAAAGCCCACCTGTTTGGCCTTTTCCTGCAACCGCATAGCCTTAACCGCAGCTGGCAGGGATTGGGGCACCCCGCTGATAACAGACTGCTTGCCTTCCTTCAGTTTTAACTTTTCCCAGTTTCTTTTCACCTCTTCATCATTATCCACCTGCACATCACTATAAATATGCGGATGGCGGGCAATCAGCTTCTCACAAATACCATTGATTACTTCATGGAGTTCAAATTGATTTTGTTCTTTACCAATCTTTGCATAAAATACAATATGCAGTAAAAGGTCACCCAATTCCTCACGGATACCCTTCCAGTCGTTTTCAGTAATAGCATCGGCCAGTTCATAGGTTTCCTCAATGGTCATTTGACGCAAGGACTGAATAGTTTGCTTTTTATCCCAGGGGCACTTTTCCCTTAAGTCATCCATAATATTTACCAAACGGGAAAAGGCGGTTTCAATTTCAGTTGACATGTAATGAATGAATTAAATTTCAAAAACAGAGAACAGTACAAATAAAGAAAACAGGAATACCATCATCACAAGGCCTGCAATGTTCAGCAGCAGAAACTTAATAATGGTCTTGGCCCTTTTTTGCTTATAAAATTTTCGCATGGATTTGTACAGGTAAAACCCACCCGATAAGAAAACTAAACCCATTATTGTTTCCAGGAAAGACCACCCAACCAGGTTATTCAGCTTATCCAATGCAAACACAAACAGCAATAATATGAAAGTGAAAATATAGTGATAGATGCTAAATATACCATGATCCGCATAATAAAGATCTTTATGCCTGAAATAAAGCAACTTTAGTATTAAGGCAAAGAGTGGTAATGAAACAAACAATAAGTACGGGAGCTTATGAAAAACCGAATCCCGGAGTTTGATAAATGCTGTGCGGGGATCGTCTTTATACTTTTCATTTACCTGTAAAATTTTTCTTATACCAATTCGTCTCAACCATCCGTCTTTTTCCTTTGAAGGCAAAATATTCTGAACCGAATCATAATGAGCTAACCCCTTGTAAATTTTATTACCAAATCGCATGGTGGTGGTCTTCGACCAGAAAGAAGCCACATCGGAATACTTTAACACATTAGCCGTATCATTAAGCATAACCAGGGCATTCTTCCACTTAATATTACCGGTATCTTTTACCAGCTCATCCACAACAAACTTTTTAATAAGTACTTTATCATCTGAAGAGACCGGGCCGCTGACATTGATAGATATGGTATCTTTTTTCAGAAAGAAGCTGAAGAAAAGCAGGAAAAAGATAGCCGAGGTAAAAACATATTTTTTTACAGGGTTCAGGTAGCTGGCTCTTCTTCCCTTCATATACTCCTGGGGCAAAAAACCAGGCCTCAGGAGCAAATACTTCATCGAATCAAAAAATTTACTGTCGAAGTGGGTAATATCATACAGGAAATGTCTGACCATGTGCCAGAAGGTTTCATGCGGTACAATATTTTCCTGGCCGCAATTCTGGCAATATTTTCCCTGTACGATGGTGCCACAGTTCAGGCAATCCTTTTCTTTACGTTGCGGAGTGTGTGACACGGTAAAATTTTCTTAAAAATAAGTACAAATGAAATACAAGGGCTGCCCGTTTTTCCATTACTGAACAATTCTGGTAACTTTGTTGATTAATACAATATGCCGATATGAAATTCCTGCTGACAGTTTGTTTTTTACCCGCCGCAACCATCCTCAACGCCCAGTATTATTATAATGACATAATAGGTACCAGGGAAACTAACCAGCAGATGGCTTCTTACCTTGCCAATAAAGTAAGAACTGTCTCAGCAATAGGATTTGATCAGCGGGGAGCAAAGGCCACCGGATTTTCAGAATTTCATGAAGTAAAAGAAAATGGGGCTGCATTGAAAATTTCCAGTATTACCGAACTCAATAAAACAGTTACGTACAGCCGTTTTGACAAACAAGGCCGGGTCATCAGCATTGCTGATTCTTCTTCTGCTGTTGACAATACGACGAGCTATGAATACGATACAAAAGGAAATATTATCAAAGTTCAAAACACAGTCACCGATTCTGCCAGCCAGTTTGATCACACAGAAATTCATCAATGGTTTTATGACCAAGAAGGGAAACCTGCCAGGATGTGGCGCATTATCAATAATGCCGGCAACCCGGGTCATGATACCATAGAAGTCCGCTTTGTGAAAGACGAGAACGGAAATATTGGTGAAGAAAGAACCTTTCGCAGAAATGTTGAGACAGGGTACCTCTACTATTATTATGATGAAAAAAACAGGCTCACAGATATCGTTCGTTTTAATACCCGTCTGAAGAAACTGATGCCCGACATCATGTTTGAGTATGACGAAAATGACAAGGTCATTCAAAAAATCACTACCACCTCCAGCCAAAGCCTTGGCTACCTGATCTGGAGGTATATTTTTGACAACAAAGGGCTTAAAACAAAAGAAGCTTTATTTAACGGGGATAAAGAACTGACAGGTAAAATAGAATACAGCTACTCGTTTTTTCAATAAGTTGAATTAAATCATAATCCTCACTGACCCCCCTCAATGGAAATCCTGCATAATTACAGTTATTTGCTTTGGTAAACTGTAGTTATGCTTGGTAAATTATCCGACAAACAAATTGATGAATTATTATATAGTCAGTCGGTTGGCCGTTTGGGCTGTTACGCCGATGGAAAAATCTATGTAGTACCTGTCACTTATGTTTATGACGGGCAAAATATCATTTGTCATACCCGGGAAGGCATGAAACTGGAAATGATGAGAAAAAATCCTGATGTATGTTTTGAAGTAGATATAATGGAGAATATGGCAAACTGGCAAAGTGTAATAGCCTGGGGCACATTTACTGAATTAAAAGGCGAAGAAGCTGAGCTGGCCATGCAAAAAATGCTGCTGAAACTACAGCCCCACCTGACAAGTGAAACGGCCCGGCCCCACGATCCTGGCAATAGTGAAGAAAGAAGGGCAACCCGGGGTTTAACAGCTATTATTTACCAGATAGTCGTTAAAGAAAAGACAGGACGATTTGAAAAGCATTTGAAATAATGAACATGCCGAAACAAAAAAAAAGCTGGACCGAAAAACTAAACGACAGTAAAGACCTGCCGAAGGTGATAAAACTGACACCTGTCCAGCAAAAAAAATGGGGAAAGAGCACTATGGCTATTCCTTCGCCGCTGGAGGTGAATGCCATTATGAAAAAAGTTGCACCCGGAAAACTCATTACCATTAACCGGATAAGAGAAAAAATTGCCAGGAAACATAATGCTGATACCGGGTGCCCCATTACTACAGGCATATTCTCATGGATTGCCGCCAACGCTGCCGAAGAAGCTGAAAAGAAGGGATTAAAGAATATAACTCCCTACTGGCGAACTTTAAAAGAAGGTGGTATCATTAACGAAAAATATCCGGGCGGAATAGAAAAGCAGGCATTGCTGCTAAAACAAGAAGGACATCTTATTGTACAAAAGGGTAAAAAGTGGATGGTGGAAGGTTGGGAAAAAAGACTAATGAAGTAAAAAATTATTTAAGTTTTAATAAAATGGATGCCCCTGCATTCATAGTAACCCACTGGCAGGATGAACAAAAGGCTTTCCGGAAAAACCTGGAGATATTAAAAGATCATCCTGACAAGGATGCGGTACATGATATAAGAGTAGCCATAAAAAAGCTAAGGGCAATACTTGAACTGTATATTTACCTGGCGGCTGAAAAACTTTGGGAGAATCCACTACATGAGACTGAAATACTTTTTAAGGTATTAGGCCGGCAGCGGGATATTGAAATCTGTCTGGATAAATTAAAAAACTCTGTTACTGAATCAGGATGTATTTACCATGAGCTCTCCTCTTTTTTTGAGTCAATGTTAAAGAGGGCCAAACAATGGACATCTGTTGCAGTGAGGCAACAGGATGAAAATGAAATCGGCCGCATTAAGGTCCTTTTGAAAAGTGAAGAAAGTAGTTTCACAAATGAAAGTACCTTACAGAAAGCAATGACTATCATTACGGGCCAGTTATTACAAAGCCGGCAATTATTAAAATTTCCTCACCAGTTACGACAGCACTTAAAAAAAATATTTTACTGGGTGCGGATGCTGCCCGGCGAACTGCCGGTAATTTTCTACGAGAAAGAGCTGCATGAAATAACAGATGATCTTGGGCTATGGCAGGACAATGAGATATTTCTGCCCATGACCCGCCATTTCAGAAAAGATTATTTGCCTAAAACGTATAGCGAATACCGGGAACTAAGTATTCTTGAAACAGAAATAAAAAAACAAAACCAGTTGCTGCTCGGTAAAGCCCTCCGAAAAACAAGAAAATTACTGAAAACAACAGCCTTAAATGAAAAAGAAAAAGCCCTCAGCTAAGCTGAAGGCCTTTGTGCCCGAGACTGGATTCGAACCAGCACACCCTTTCGGGCGCCACCACCTCAAAGTGGTGCGTCTACCAATTTCGCCACCCGGGCAACATACCGATTGTTATCGGGAGGAGTGCAAATGTAAGCGGTTTATTTTTTCAGAACAATTCTGAATGTGGTTCCTTTCCCGATTTCTGAGTGTTTGACGAAGATTTCACCTTTATGATATTGCTTGATGATCCTCCTGGAGAGACTAAGTCCCAGCCCCCACCCCCTTTTTTTGGTGGTAAAGCCGGGCTTGAACACTCTTGCAATATTCTGGCTGCTGATACCTTTTCCGGTATCTGTAATATCAATTAGTACATTCTTATTATCCTCATGAATATCTACGGTGATACTACCTCTGCCCTCCATCGCATCCAATGAATTTTTCAGAAGGTTCTCAATCACCCAATCAAAAAGCGGGGCAGAAATTTTGGCTATTACCTGTTTATGTCCATGATCATTGACTGTAAAAACGATCTTACCTGCCGCTCTTTTCCGCATATAATCCACCATATTGTTGATCTGGTGAACAAGGTCAACCTCCTCCAGTTGAGGTGTGCTTCCAATTTTTCCAAAACGGTCTGACACTAACCGGAGCCTGTTTACATCTTTTTCCAGCTCATGGGCAATTTTTTCATTCCGCTGATCCTCCTTCAGCATTTCCACCCATCCTTCCAGTGAAGATACCGGTGTCCCCAGTTGATGTGCAGTCTCTTTGGCCATGCCCGCCCATACCTGGTTTTGCACCGACCTGTAGCTGCTTCTCAATGAAAGCAATGTGATGATGATGAACAACGCTACAATAAAAAGCTGAACGATGGGGTAATAGCGAACTTCATTCAATAAACGGGAATTGCCATAATAATAACGATTGAGCCTGGTAGAATCATTGGGGTCTGTCCAGATGATTGCAGGGTTTTGTGCTTTAAACTGCCTTAGTTTCTTGACAATATAATCCGGGTTATTGGCAGATTTGGCAGA
The DNA here is from genome assembly GCA_964409055.1 of uncultured Chitinophaga sp. GTDB lineage: Bacteria > Bacteroidota > Bacteroidia > Chitinophagales > Chitinophagaceae > JJ008. The sequence continues at coordinate 10,724 of CAYPBW010000081.1, forward strand.
ATCAAGGTTGATCCAGTTGGTGATGCTGTCTTTTTCGTTGGTTTCAATGATGGGAATGCTCTGATTATCCTTAACGATTCTGAAGGCAAAAGTAATATCGGATGCTTCCTGTGCATTAATGAGGGATTTACTGGCATCAATCCATTGCTCCACTTTCAGTTTTTCATCCCTCGCAATTTTACGGGCAAGGTATTGCGAATAGATTACGGTTCCGCTGATGATCAGTATGGCAATGATGGCCAGCGCCGTTCTCCAGTTCAATAATTGACGAAACATATACGAATTTAACAGCTATCGGTATAAATCAGAAATAAGAGTAACATCCCTGTAAAAACATTTACTGTGCTACTTACCTTATTTTTGAATAAATAATCAGCGAATTGAGTCAATCACCAAAAGTTGCCGTTGTTATTTTAAACTGGAATGGCCGGAAACATCTTGAACAGTTTCTGCCATCGGTTATTGCCGCAACGTATAAAAACTTCGAAGTGATTGTTGCAGACAATGGCTCAACGGATGATTCCCTGTCATTTCTTCAACACCATTACCCTGGTATCAGGACAATTTTATTCAAAGAAAATTACGGGTTTGCCAAAGGATACAACGAAGCCCTCAAACAGGTTACAGCAGACTATTATGTACTGCTGAACTCAGATGTGGAAGTACGACCCGGCTGGCTGGAGCCTATGGTTGAGTTACTGGAAAAAGACAGAAGCATTGCAGCCTGTCAGCCAAAAATACTTTCCTGGCATAATAAAAAGTTGTTTGAATACGCCGGCGCAGCAGGGGGCTGGCTGGATGAATACGGTTACCCCTTTGCAAAGGGAAGGGTATTTGATATTTGCGAGGAAGACAAAGGTCAATACGATCAGTTGGAACCCATTTTCTGGGCAAGCGGCGCTGCATTATTTATCCGGCCTGCTGTTTATCATACAGTCAAAGGATTTGATGAATATTTTTTTGCTCACCAGGAAGAAATAGACCTGTGCTGGCGCATACAACTGGCGGGCCACAAAATTTATTCCTGCCCTGCATCAGTAGTGTACCATGTTGGCGGCGGCACATTGCCAAAAGGCAATTCATTAAAGACGTATCTCAATTTCCGGAACAACAGGATAATGCTTTCCAAAAACCTGCCCTTGTCTAAAAAAATCTGGGTAATGCCGGTAAGAAACCTGCTGGATGGCATATCGGCATGGAAAGGATTATTATCAGGCGATGGCGGCTACTTCATAGCCATACTCAGGGCGCAACTGGCTTTTATCAAATGGTGGCTGTTCTATAAAAAGAAAAGCCTTTTTCCGGGGGATAGAAATAAACCTTTATTGGGCTTCTTGAAAAAAAACATGGCCTGGCAGCATTTTGTAAAAAAGAAAAAGGCATTCTCAGAAATTGTAGTGAACTGAAAACGCTTTTTTTGGAATGAACCCCTATTTTTGCAGCACAAAATTCCACTATGAGTCATAACCAGGAATACCACGAAGAACTTAAAAAAGTACAGGATAGCGATTTCACCCACAACTGGGTTTCCTCTTCAGGGTTTCTTTTCTACCTGCAGGTAGCATGTTTTGTTGCATTCACATTGGGCGGCTGTTACATGCTGTACACCAAGCGGTATGAAAAGATTGATGTACCGGTTCAGGAGAGCAGCCTGTACACTCCAAAATATAAATAATAGGTCTAAAATTTTTTTGAAAAAGGCGTAAGCCTTATTTTTGCGACCCGCTGCCGGAAAGAGATAGTGCCGGCAGGGTCAATTCAAAAGTTCTTTAATCTGCGGAAGTAGCTCATTTGGTAGAGCACGACCTTGCCAAGGTCGGGGTGGCCGGTTCGAGCCCGGTCTTCCGCTCCAAGAATCCTTCCGCCGAGTGGTGGAGGGATTTTTTTTGGTTGCCCTGGTGGTGGTCCCGATAGCTATCGGGATGGTAGACACGTCCCGATTCTAATCGGGATGGCCAGTAATGGCCATGTCGGTTTGAAGGGCATAGTTCTTAAATAATTTTTACATCATCGCCCTGGTGGTGGAATTGGTAGACACGCAGGACTTAAAATCCTGTGGCCAGCAATGGCCGTATCGGTTCAACTCCGATCCGGGGCACAACTTAAAAGCGA
>CAYPBW010000082.1:0-2641 GCA_964409055.1 uncultured Chitinophaga sp.
AAGCTGCTGGAACTCGTTAAAGCCGGTGTTAATGTATTCAGGCTAAATTTTTCGCATGGCAGTCATGAAGATAAAACAAAGATTATTGACTATATACGGCAGATCAATAAAAAAGAGCCCTATAACATAGCGATTTTAGCTGATTTGCAAGGTCCTAAACTCAGGGTTGGTGATCTCGAAGGAGGTTCATTAGAAATTAGTGAAGGAGATACCCTCACATTTACAAATGAAAAGGTAGTAGGTAACAAAGAGAAAATTTATGTCTCCTACCCTAACCTGCACCAGGATGTAAAAGTAGGTGAAAAAATACTGATAGATGACGGTAAGCTGGAGGTTATTGTAACAGAAATAACTGCCGGGCAGGAAGTAAAGGTGAAGGTACTTTTAGGGGGCATCCTGTATCCTAAAAAGGGTGTAAATCTACCCGATACACATATTTCCCTTCCGTCTATGACAGAAAAAGATCTTACCGACCTGGATTTTATCATCAAAAACAAAATTGATTGGGTAGCTCTTTCCTTTGTAAGAAAACCAGATGATATAACTGACCTGAAAGAGCGGATCTGCAAAGCAGGGTGTCATTCAAAAGTGATTGCAAAGATTGAAATGCCCGGCGCTATTAAAAACCTTCGTGATATTATCGTGGAAAGCGATGGTGTAATGATTGCCCGGGGTGATCTTGGTGTAGAATTACCAATTGAAGAAGTACCCCTGATTCAGAAAGATATTATCAAGAAATGCCTCCACAGGGCAAAGCCTGTTATCGTAGCCACCCAGATGATGGAAAGCATGATAGACAGAACCAAGCCCAACCGGAGTGAAATTACAGATGTAGCCAATGCTGTTTTAGAAGGCGCCGATGCCGTAATGTTGAGTGGCGAAACAGCTACGGGAAAATATCCAAAATTGGTAGTAGAAACAATGACGAAAATAATTTTGGAAATAGAAGAAAAGGCATACGACTATGACAGGGAAGAGTTACTAAAACCTCAGCCTAAATCTCCCTCATTTCTTAGCGATGCATTATGTTACAATGCCGGTAAACTGGCCGTGGATGTAAATGCCGATGCGCTAATAGGTATGACGCAGAGTGGCTATACAGGCTTTATGCTCAGCAGTTACAGGCCCAAGGCCCCCCTTTATATCTTTACTAAAGAAAGATCATTAGTGAATCAATTAAGTCTCAGCTGGGGTGTTAGGGCTTTCTACTATGACGAAGAAGATAGTCTCGACGATATTTTCTCAGACCAGATAGATATTCTGAAAGAAAGAGGGTTTCTTAAGAAAGGTGATACTGTTGTAAGTACCGGAAGTACCCCGGTTCATTTGCATTTACCTACTAACGTTTTAAAAATTACAAAGGTAGAATGATAGCTTAAAGCCGTTTGATGCGGATATTTCTATAGCATACCTCGTTTCCATGATCTTGAAGGCCGATTCGTCCTTTTTTATATGAACCAAAGCCAGGCATGTTTTTAAATTTACTTCCGGCTACCAGTTTTCGCCAGGTGTCATCCCAAAGTGTGGTTGAAACTACATTTTCGCCATTGAGGTAAAGGTCAAGCCTGCCATTCACACATTTTATCTCTGCAAGGTTCCACTCACCATAAGGCTTTGTTGTTTCTTTAGTACAGGATACCAGATCATAAAGATCTCCGGAGCGATGCTTTATGATTTTTGCATCCGGGTGGCCATTATTATCCAGCACCTGCATTTCCGGGCCGGTTTCCCAGGGCCAGTTGTACTTTGCTTTATCCTCATGGATGTAAAAGATTATCCCGCTGTTACCATTTTTTGCAATTTTCCATTCCAGCTTAAGATGAAAATTTTCAAACTCTTCATCAGAAACAATATCCCCGCCATTTTTTATTTGCCAGTTCTCTTTTTCAGAAGTATCAAGATATAAATAACCATCTCTGACTTTCCATGCTGAGCCAGCGGATTGCCCGCCGTATTTGTGCCATCCTTTGGTAGTTTTTCCATCAAAGAGCAATTGCCACCCCTCTTTCTTTTCATCGCCCGTTAAAATATTCTCGCTGCCGGTAGAAAATTTTGAACCAGTGCAGGCTAAAAACAAAACCGTTATTGTTACCAGCACCGAAAACTGAATCTTTTTATTCATTACTTTTAATTAATCAAGTCCTAAAATACTCCTGTTAAGCTTATCATTCTTTGCAGTAGCTGCAAAATCATCGAAAGCCTTATCCGTAACCCGGATAATATGATTATTAATAAAGGCAGCACCCTCTCTGGCACCGTCTTCCGGGTGTTTAATGCAACACTCCCACTCCATTACTGCCCAGCCGGAATAATTGTACTGCGTTAGTTTACTGAAAATTGTTTTGAAATCCACTTGCCCGTCTCCGGGAGAACGATAACGGCCTGCCCTGTCTGCCCAGCCCTGGTATCCGCCAAAAGTTCCTTGCCTGCCACTAGGATTGAACTCCGCATCCTTTACATGAAAAGCTTTGATACGTTCATGATAAAAATCGATATACTGAATATAATCCAGTTGCTGCAGTACAAAGTGCGAAGGGTCGTAAAGCAAACAAGCCCTGGGATGGTTATTTACCTCTTTCAAAAACATTTCATAAGTAATACCATCAAAGAGATCTTCACCCGGATGTATTTCATAGCAGAC
>CAYPBW010000082.1:2741-5346 GCA_964409055.1 uncultured Chitinophaga sp.
CTGACATTTTCGGGTGCAAAACCGTCAAACATGGTGTCATAAGCCGGATGCACTGCTACCAGCTGACCTTGCAAATGTGTTGACAGTTCAGATATTTCTAAACCGCATTCATTTACTATCCCTTTTATTTCATCTGCATACGTTTTACTTTCAGCAGCTTTTTTCAAATCGATGCAACGGGAATCCCATGTAGGAATTTGTACTGCTTTATAACCCAGGGCCTCTGCCCATAAACAGATAGAACGCAGATTATTAAAAGGTGCATTGTCACCCATGAATTGAGCTAAAAAAATGCCCGGGCCCTTTATTGTAGTCATAATAGTAGTTACTTGTTTAATTCAATCCACTTTATATTACTTTTCCCGCTTTCAATCACTTTTTCTATAAACAACATTCCCCTGATCCCTTCTTCTATGCCGGGAAAATCTTCCCATTCCTGCTTTGATGCTATGCCGTTGATACGGGCTTTGGTATATAAAGCAAAATTGCGGTAGTGATTAGCAAAAGCCTCTAAATAACCTTCCGGGTGTCCTGCAGGCACTCTTGAATTATGTAAAGCGTAGCTGCTTACATAGCCCGTACCGGTCCTCCATATCTCAGCAGGTTTATCCAGCCATTTTATTAAAAGACTATTTGCATCTTCCTGTTTCCATTCTATACCACCTTTTTCTCCATACACTCTTATTTTAATATTGTTTTCTTCGCCGGCAGCTACCTGTGTGGCCAACAACACTCCGCTTGCACCATTTTCAAAATTCAATAAAACAGCTCCGTCATCATCCAGTTTCCGTCCTTCTACAACTGAATTTACATCAGCACAAATCTTTACTACTTTCAGCCCCGTTACATATTCGGCAAGATTGAAAGCATGGGTACCTATATCACCAATGGCACCCGCAATACCACTTTTAGCAGGATCTGTACGCCAAGAAGCTTGCTTTTGTTCTGTTGCTTCAAGATAAGTGCTGAGCCAGCCTTGCGGGTATTCGACATACACTTTTCGGATTTTGCCGAATTTACCACTGGCTATTTGTTGTCTTGCCTCTTTTACCATCGGGTAACCGGTGTAGGTATGTGTAAGACAAAATATCGTTCCTGATTTAACAGCCGTTTCTTTTAGTTGAAGCGCTTCTTCCAGGTCAAAAGTCATGGGCTTATCCAGTACCACATGGAAACCTGTTTCCATAGCCAGTTTTGCCGGTTCAAAATGCAGATGATTAGGGGTCACGATACTTACAAAATCCATCCTGTCAGCTGCCGGAAGTTCAGCTTCCCTTCTTATCATTTCTTTATACGAACCATAAACCCTGCTGCTATGCAGACACAGCATCTCTCCAAACTGTTTTGATTTCTCAGGGTCGCTGCTAAACGCTCCGCATACCAATTCAATTTCCCCATCCATTACGGCAGCAATACGGTGTACTGCACCAATAAAAGCCCCCGGTCCTCCCCCGATCATTCCCATCTTTAATTTCCTGTTCTGCATTGCAAACGTTTGATATGACTAACAACATTAATGCTACTTCAGCAAATTGATTGATGCAGCAAAAAAGTGTGTTTAAAAATAGTACATTTAGTTTTTCAACGTATTTTTCAAAACTAACGAATCAATCAACAGCTTGTGTATGAAACTGACTACCCGCTTCCAATTATCCGCCATGATGTTCATGAATTTTTTTATCTGGGGCATCTGGTTCGTAACCATGGGAACTTACCTTGGGTCAAAGTTGATGGCAGATGGCGTGCAAATCGGTTTAGCTTATGGAACACAATCACTGGGAGCCATTATTGCCCCCTTTATAATCGGACTCATCGCTGACCGCTATTTTTCTGCTCAAAAAATATTAGGAGTACTGCATATAGCCGGTGCCGGGTTGATGTACTACCTGTCCACAATTGATAATTTCTCCTCCTTCTATCCTGTGTTATTAGCCTACATGGTAATATATATGCCTACACTGGCATTGGTAAATGCTATTTCCTTCAAACAGATGCACAACCCGGAAAAAGAGTTCTCTTTTATCCGTGTCTGGGGTACTATCGGCTGGATAGTGGCTGGCTTATTGATTGGCTGGCTGGCATTGGAAAAAAAGGGCTCACTTCAAACTACTTTTCTGATATCAGCGATTGTTTCAGCAGCACTCGGTCTATATAGTTTTTCCTTACCTAACACCCCGCCTCCCAAAGCAGGCACTAAAGCAAGTTTCGGAGAAATTTTAGGACTTGATGCACTGGGATTATTAAAAGACAGGAATTTCCTTGTGTTCTTTCTTGCGTCTATGCTTATTTGTATACCACTGGCATTTTACTACCAGGAAACAAATATTTTTCTGAATGAGGCCGGTGTTGACAATGCGGCAGGTAAAATGACAATGGGACAAATGAGTGAAACCCTGTTCCTGTTCCTGATGCCTTTGTTCTTTATAAGGCTTGGGGTGAAGAAAATGCTGCTGATAGGAATGCTGGCCTGGGTAATCCGTTATCTGTGTTTTGGGTTTGGTGATGCCGGCAGCGGAATATGGCTTTTGTATGCAGGTATTATTTTACATGGGATCTGCTACGATTTCTTCTTTGTCACCGGACAGATTTACACCGACCAGCGGGC
>CAYPBW010000082.1:5446-12603 GCA_964409055.1 uncultured Chitinophaga sp.
GGATCTGCTACGATTTCTTCTTTGTCACCGGACAGATTTACACCGACCAGCGGGCTGGTGAAAAGATACGTTCTTCCGCACAGGGAATGATTACACTGGCTACCTATGGTGTGGGAATGTTGATTGGCTTCTGGTTTGCAGGTTATATAGCTGAATATTTTAAAACAGCTGACGGCCATAATTGGAAAAGTATCTGGATGGTGCCTGCAGCAATTGCTGGTGTAATTATGCTTCTGTTTTTATTGCTTTTCAGGGACCCAAAAAACAATCAAACAAAGTAATTTGTGAAAAATGGCTTCAAATAAGAAATCAAGACGGGAAATGTTGAAACAATTAGCTATTGGCTCAGCGGCTGTTGCTGCTATGCCAACTTTTAGTTCTTTTAATTTCCCGGGGGAAGATGTTAAACTCAAAAGCAATATCAACCACTCTGTTTGTGCCTGGACCTATAGCTCACTTTTGTTAGAAGAGTTATGTATAACCGTTAAAAAGATCGGTTTTTCTGCTATCGATTTGCTTGCTCCCAAAGATTGGCCAACTGTGCAGAAACACGGTATTACCTGTTCCATGTGTTATACTGCCGGAAAGATCAGCTTAACCGAAGGATGGAACCGAAAAGAAAACCATTCCTGGCTGATAAAAGATTTTGAAGAAGCTATTCCGCTTGTTTCTAAGGCAGGCTATAAAAACCTGATTTGCTTTAGCGGTAACCGCAAAGGCATGGATGATGAAACAGGCTTGAAAAATTGTACAGAGGGGTTAAAACAGGTAATGGCACTTGCAGAAAAGCACAATGTCATTATTCAAATGGAATTATTTAACAGCAAAGTGGATCACAAAGATTATATGGCTGATAAAAGTGCCTGGGGGGTGGAATTATGCAAGAGAATCGGTTCGCCGAACTTCAAATTGCTGTACGACATCTACCACATGCAGATCAATGAAGGTGATGTGATAAGGACTATAAAAGATAATCACACCTGGTTTGGACATTATCATACTGCAGGGGTGCCGGGAAGACATGAAATAGATGAGTCGCAGGAACTCTTTTACCCTGCTATTATGCGGGCAATCGCCGCAACGGGTTATAAAGGCTATGTAGCGCAGGAATTCATTCCTTCAGCTAAAGAGAACAAAGACAAGGTTTCAGCTTTAAAAAAGGCAATTAGAATTTGTGATGTATAAAAAAGTGATACACACTACTAAATATTAAAACAATAAATATATTATGCCAGATAATCAGTATGATGCTATTGTAATTGGTTCCGGTATCAGTGGCGGTTGGGCTGCCAAGGAGTTGACTGAGAAAGGTCTTAAAGTGATTATGCTGGAAAGAGGAAGGAATATCGAGCACATTAAAGGTTATGTCAATGCCATGAAAGAGTCATGGGAATTTCCTCACAGAGGTGGCCGTACCCAGCAAATGATCAAAGATTACCCGGTTTTGAAAAGAGATTATCCGTTAAACGAAACCGTTTTAGATTATTGGTGCAAAGATTCAGAGCATCCATATACAGAAGTAAAGCGTTTTGACTGGTTCAGGGGTTATCATGTAGGCGGACGTTCGCTGATGTGGGGCCGCCAGAGCTATCGGTTTAATAAATGGGATTTTGAAGCAAATGCCAAGGAAGGAATAGGCGTTGACTGGCCCATCCGGTACGATGACCTGGCTCCCTGGTACAGCTATGTAGAGAGATTCGCCGGTATCCAGGGAAGTAAAGAAGGTTTAGAAGTATTGCCGGATGGTGAATTTATGCCTGCTATGGATCTGAATTGCGTGGAGAAAGAAGTTAAGAAAAGAATGGAAGCCCATTACAAGGGAAGCCGTCATTTGATTATTGGCCGAAGTGCTAATATTACCCAACCGCATTACGCAAGAACAAATTGTCAGTACCGAAACCGTTGCTGGCGGGGATGCCCGTTTGGAGGTTATTTCAGTACTCAGTCTTCTACCCTGCCGGCTGCAATGAATACAGGTAAACTAACATTGAGGCCTTTTTCTATTGTAACAAAAATTCTTTACGAAAAAGACAAAAAGAAAGCTACCGGAGTAGAAGTACTGGATGCTGAGACCAATAAAACATATGAGTACAAGGCAAAGATTGTTTTTGTATGCGCATCTGCACTGAACTCCACATGGATATTAATGAATTCTGCAACAGACATATGGCCGGACGGTTTGGGCAGCAGTTGCGGCGAACTGGGACATAATGTAATGGATCATCATTTTCGTTGTGGCGCCAGCGGAACTGTTGAGGGATTTAGCGACAAGTATGTTTATGGACGTAGGCCTACGGGTATTTATATTCCCCGTTTCCGTAATATTTATAACGATAAAAGAGATTACCTGAGGGGATTTGGTTACCAGGGCGGCGCCGGTCGTGGCCGCGGTGTGGAAGTAGCGGAGCTTACTATTGGCGCTGATCTGAAAGAAGCCCTTAGTGTTCCTTCGGATAATTGGGGTTTTGGAATTACAGCTTTTGGTGAAATGTTGCCTTATCATGAAAACAGGGTAACACTGGATAAAAACAAAAAAGATAAATGGGGACTTCCGGTTCTTTCGTTCGATGTGGAAATTAAAGAGAATGAAAAGAAAATGAGGATAGACATGATAAATGATGCCAAAGAAATGCTGGAAGCTGCCGGGGTTAAAAATGTAAAGGCCAATGACTGGGGTTATCATGTAGGGATGGGTATTCACGAAATGGGTACTGCCCGTATGGGAAGAGATCCGAAAACATCAGTACTTAACGGTAATAACCAGGTATGGGATGCGATGAATGTTTTTGTAACAGATGGGGCTTGCATGACTTCTGCCTCTTGTGTAAATCCATCATTGACCTATATGGCTATTACGGCAAGAGCTGCTGATTTTGCAGTGAATGAACTTAAAAAAGGAAATTTATAATGGACAGAAGAGAACTACTTAAAATGATTGCCTTCGTAACCGGCGGCACAGTTATAGGCGGTGAGCTATTCCTTACCGGATGTAAAGTGGCAGATAAACCTTTGGTTAATTTTACAGAAGACATCATTGCCTTATTAGATGAAGTAGGTGAAACTATCATTCCTGCCACTGCAACTCCCGGGGCAAAAGCTGCGGAGGTTGGTAAATTCATGAAAGTGATGGTGACAGACTGCTACACGGAAAAACAACAAGCTGTTTTTATGCAAGGGATTAAGGACCTTGATGAAGCTTGTAAAAAATCACAGGGTAAACCATTTCTGGAATGTAATGCCGGACAAAGACATGAGTTCCTGGTAAGCCTTGAAAAAGAAGCGAAGGAATTCAATGAAAAAAGGGATAAAACAGACGAAGAAAGAAGAAAAGAACATGAGAAGAAAAATGAAGGATTAGCATGGAAGGATCAGAAAGAATTTGAAGGCACTCCATCCCATTATTACACCATGATGAAACAGCTTACCCTGTTTGGCTTCTTTTCATCTAAAACAGGTATGACAGAGACACTAAGGCATGTCCCTTCGCCCGGCAGGTATGATGGATCAGCACCCTATACTAAAGGAGAAAAGGCATGGGCTGAGTAATTACAATTTTTAATAATCATTTTATGAAATACAACAGAAGGGATTTTATTCGGCTTACAGGGGGGTTAAGCACAGGCTATGTATTCAGCACATCGGCCGCACTTTCATTTTTTCAGGGATGTGAGGCAGGTGCCGGGGAGAATAAAGAATTTGGTATCCAATTATATACTCTGCGGGCTGATATGCCAAAAGACGCAGCTGGTATTTTAAAACAGTTAGCTGGATTTGGGTATAAAGAAATTGAAAGCTATGAAGGCCCGCAGGGAATATTTTGGGGAATGGGCCATACCGGGTTTAAAAAATACATGGATGAGCTGGAGATGAGGCTTATTGCCTCTCATTGCGACATGAATAAAGATTTTGAAAAGAAAGTAGAAGAAGCTGCTGCCATTGGCATGAAGTACCTTATTTGTCCCTGGCTGGGACCACAAAAGTCAATAGATGATTACAAACGGCATGCAGAAACTTTTAATAAAAAAGGTGAGTTGTGTAAGAAAAGCGGATTACGGTTTGCTTATCATAACCATGATTATACCTTTAAATTACAGGAAGGAAAACTGCCGCAGGATATACTGATGAAAGAAACCGACCCGTCTTTAGTTGATTTTGAACTGGATATTTACTGGCTGGTGACAGCAGGTGAAGATCCGGAAGCATGGTTTAAAAAATATGCCAATCGTTTTAGGCTTTGCCATGTCAAAGACCGAAGTAAAACACCGGTTGCAGATAATGGCAAAAATTCTGTTGACTTGGGAACAGGCAGTATTGACTGGAAAAAAGTATTGAAAACTGCCAAAGAAAACGGGATGCAGCATTTTATCGTAGAACAGGAAGCTTATCCTAACGGAACACCATTGGAAGCTGTGAAAGTGAATGCTGAGTTTATGAAAAAAATACGAATGTGAATTAAAGCAATGAATTTCTTAATGCTTTTACCTCATCTGGTTTGATTGAATTATTGGAGTAACTCTCCAATGAATCCTTAAAAGAGGGGTGTATAAAATTCATTTTACTTTGCTCCTTACCCCGGAGTGAAGAATGAAATTCAGTACAACCTGTTTTATCTGCCAGCATTTTAATATTGTCAGCCCTTAAACCACTTCCGGGCATGATAATAATTCTGTTATCTGCAGCTTTATTTAGTTCAGCAATTAATTCCATTCCTTCATTAACAGTTGGCTGCTGACCGGAAGTAAGGATTCTTTCGCAACCGGTTTCAATTAGTTGTTCCAACGCCTCGAATGGCTCCCTGCAGCGGTCAAAAGCCCTGTGAAAAGTTACTCCCAGCGGATAAGCAGTTTCCACCAGTTTTGCTGTTCTTGCTACATCAATGCTCCCGTCCATATTCAGTAAGCCAATCACCACACCATCACAACCCAATTGCTTACATAGCTTAATATCTTCCAGAAGTATTTCATATTCATCTTTAGTGTATAGAAAATCACCGCCCCTTGGCCGTATGATCGGATATAATTGAACAGAAAATGCCTCCCGGCATTTTTTAATCGTTGCAAAAGAAGCCGTAGTGCCTCCCTCGGCCAGATTTGCACAAAGCTCTATCCTGTCAGCACCTCCTTCAACGGCTGATTGTGTAGTAGAAAAATCGGATGTCGCTATTTCAATTATGTAAGTCATAGGCTGTTTGAGGTTAAAAGTCCCTTATTGGGATCAGGGGTACCAGCACTTTGCATCAATTACTCTTGTTCCGTCTTTGGTAGTTACACAGTAATTGAATCCTTTTTGTACAGCAAAGGCCCCATGCTGGCCTTTGTTATTAATTGCCAGGAACCCAACCTGTACATCTTTTGCCTGGCTTCCCTTGTTTTTTACAATTCTCCTGACAGCTTCCTTACAAGCCAGTTCGGGTGATAAGCCACGTCGCATTGCCTCTATTACAGTATGGGCACCACAGATCTTCACAACTTCTTCACCCACCCCGGTGGCTGAAGCAGCGCCCACTTCGTTATCCACAAAAAGTCCTGCGCCAATAATAGGAGAATCTCCTACCCTTCCATGCATTTTAAAAGCCATACCGCTGGTAGTGCAGGCTCCTCCAAGATTGCCGTTAGTATCCATTGCCACCATGCCAATAGTATCATGATTCAGTAAAGCAACCGGCCATGGATAGTCATCTTTTTTCTTTTTTTCCTTTTCTATCTTTTCCTCCAATTCCTTAATTGTCCGCATTGGATCATAGCTGGATTTTTTTAACCACTCTTTCCATGCTTTTTCACTTTGTTCCGTAAGCAGGTTTTCTTTTTCGAATCCCTGCTCAAGGGCAAATTTCAATGCGCCTTCACCAACCAGCTGTACATGGGGTGTTTTTTCCATAACAAGTCTTGCAACTAAAACAGGATGTTTGATATGCTCAAGGGCCATCACACTGCCACAATTGCCTTTTTCATCCATTACACAACTATCAAGTGTCACTTTTCCGTCCCTGTCAGGTAGGCCTCCGTAGCCCACACTGTTGTCGTTGGGATCAGCTTCTGGTATTTGTACGCCTCTTACTACTGCATCCAGGGCTCTTCCTCCTTTTCCAAGAATTTCCCATGCAGCATAATTGGCCTTCACATTGGGCGCCCAGGTAGAAATGACGATCGGCTTTCCCTTAATACCGGCTCGTTCAACAAGTTCTGATCCAAGTTGCGTTGTAAAAAAGCCGGCGGTTCCGAAAGCCGATGTTTCTATAAACTTTCTCCTGTTAATCATTGTTTTAGTTTGTGCTTGCCGAAATTAAAGGATAAAGCATCATTGAACATAAAAACAATTAACAAACTGTGAAGAAATATAATTTGATGTTTAAACATTGATTTATTAATTTTACACCCTAAACACACACCAAGTATGAAAATTGAGATCATTTCAGGAAGTCCGAGAGCAGCCAGTGTTACCAAAAGAGTGGCGCTTCATTTAAAAAACTGGTTGAGCCAAAATACTGTACACGAAGTGGAAATTATTGATATGAAAGACTGGCAAATTCCCCCGGTTCAGTCCGTATGGGTTGCACCTGATAAAGCTCCCCGGGAGTTTCAACCACTTGCAGAAAGGATTTTTAATGCAGATGCTTATATATTGGTAACTCCGGAATATAATGGCAGCTACTCTCCTGCCTTAAAAAATATGCTGGATCATTTTCCAAAGCGGCTGCATAAGCCTTTTGGCATTGTCACAGCATCACCGGGTGCCATGGGTGGTATGAGGGCGTCACAGCAATTGCTGCAGTTGATCCCGGCCTTATTCGGCATTGCGTCGCCCCACATGCTGATTACACCTGCGGTGGATAAAAAATTCAGTCCCGACGGTGATCTGCTGGATGAAAGTTTTCAGCAGGCTGTTCATACATTTATAACAGAGTTTCTCTGGCTGGCAGAGAAATTAATTGCTGAAGAAGTAACAATTTAAATTAAGATTTATGAAAAGCGTTTTACATAAAGCAAATACAAGAGGACATGCCAACCATGGCTGGCTGGATTCTTATCATACTTTTAGTTTCGCCGGATATTATGATCCCGACAGAGTTCATTTCGGTGCTTTAAGGGTGTTGAATGATGACACTGTTGCCGGCGGTATGGGATTTGGTACCCATCCGCATGATAATATGGAGATTA
>CAYPBW010000083.1:0-12433 GCA_964409055.1 uncultured Chitinophaga sp.
ATGTCAGCAATGGTGCCTGGATAGGCTTTCAAAACCTGCTGCAACTCAGGGACAAAGCTTCCGGGTTAACCATTAAAGAATTCATTGAACAAAAGATTCCCGTTGACGCCAGCCTGGTTATTACAGGTCATAGCTTGGGCGGTAACCTTGCCTACCCTATGGCCGGCTACCTGAGAAAAGAACTGTCAGCAGAAAAAAAAGGAAACTTGCAGCTGATCACTTTTGGGGCTCCAGCTGCCGGTAACGCAGCTTTTGTAAAAGATATGGAAGAAAAATATCCTGTTGCGGAACGATATACAACGGATAAAGATATTGCTACTGTTTTCCCGGATATGGATAGAGTAAGAGAGATTGCTCATATAACCGGGCTTGACAGTGTGTTGCAATTAAGCAAGCTGAGTATTCCTGGCATCAATAAATTAAAGACTAGTGACCTGCTGGACATTGCCGGCGAAATTCTGAAAGCAACCAAAGTAATCAATGAAACGAACCGGTATGTTCAAAGCCAAAGGCATCTTCGTTTACTGACTGTTGATGCTGCAGCAGTTCCTGAGGATACTTCTTATACGGCAGAAAGTTTATTCAACAGGGCTTACCAGTTTCATAAAGTGGACAGGTATGCAGCTTTATTAGGGGTTGAACCACTTGAATAAACGAATATGCATCCTACCATTTTTCTTCGTCTGAAATATCTTTTTTGTTACTGAATTGTTTGCGGCTTTCAATTTTCTGCAACTGCCTTTCAATAATCAGGTCAGCAATATGTCCTGCACTATCTTCTCCCTGTTTGTGTTGCAAGAGGGCTCTCATTTTTGGCTCACTTACATCAATGCGGTAAAGCAGGGAAACCAGCTTTTCAAAATCTGTATTGATCAAATGATTAACATGATTGGTTACAGCAGTCCGTATCTCCTCCAGGCTTAATTTGGGTGAAACGGCAAGGCCCAGGTCCCTGTTGAGTATTTCAGTGAGAGAATGATTTTCCATGCCAAATCATTTTAATGCTGCAGCCTTTGGTTCTATCGCTCCCAGTCCAAATAGGGCAAAATCATATTTTACAGGATCATCTTTATCCAAAGTTCGCAAGTATTCAGTTAGTTCTAAGGCAGTCTCCCAGTCATTTTGTTTTCTTTTCAGAATACCCAGCTGACGGGCCACCCTTGCTACATGTACATCAAGCGGGCAAATGAGCTGTGCCGGTGAAATGTCTTTCCAGATACCAAAATCGACACCTTTATCATCACGCCTTACCATCCAGCGGAGGTACATATTCAGTCTTTTGCAGGTTGAGTTTCTTTCAGGGGTGGCAATATGTTTTCGGGTTCTTTCAGGGATGTCTTCCAATGAGAAAAAATAATGATGAAAACCCGTCAGCATTTTTTCGGCTGTATGGCCATGCCGGGTGAAGGCAGATTCAAGACTTTTATGACTGCTGTAATGCTGTTTGAAAAATTCAACGAAATAAAGCAGATCGGTGTCGTTGAATGTACGGTGCTTAAATCCCTGTAATCTTTTCAGATCCTTTACAGTATGGTTTCTGATAAAATCATAAGGCGCCTTATCCATCAACTGCATCAGTTCTCTTGTCTTGTTGATGATGGTTGTACGGTTACCCCAGGCAAAAATGGCAGCAAAAAAACCGGCAATCTCAATGTCCTGCTTTTTTGTAAAAAGGTGCGGAACAGAAATAGGATCATTTTTAATAAAAAAAAGCTGATTGTATTCATCAGCCTTGTCATTGAGCAATTTTAGAAGATCTTTTTGTTTCATTCGCCGCTGGTTAAAAGTATCAACAAGTCTGCCGCCAGTTTATCTACTGATTGATTAACCGAAAATTTATTGGCGGCAAGAATCATTGAAGTGTGTGTTACTGGTTCAAAAGCTGCAAAAGTAGAAAAGCCATAGGTGCCACCATTATGCCAAAATACCTGATGTTTCAATGCTTCCATAGTATGCCATCCATAACAAATCTGCATTTCTGGGGTAATTCTTTTTTGAGGTACAGTAATTGCTTTCACTGCTGAATTAAATGTATCGTTCACCCTTGCCAGGTGATGTGCATCTAAATACTTCAACATGTCCTCTGCTGTGCTTTTTATGGCGCCGGCTCCGGCCATACAATCGAACAGCCAGTAGTTAACAGGTTTGCCGTTAAAATAACCCGTAGCGGTATCGCTGTTCTCCTTTTTATTGTCAATATAAGAATAGTCCATACCGGCAATCTTCAGAATGTACTCATCAAACAGTGACTCAAGGGACTTTCCGCTGATGTTCTCCATTATAGTTCCCAGTAAACCAAAACCAAGGTTGGAATAAGCATATTTGCCGGGATCAATATTTTTAAGCGATTGCAGGTAAGGATACAGGTGCTCCCGCCGGTAAATATAAGGCTGCATGGGGTTGTAGTCCTTATGCCTGTCCATATTTTTTGGTATTCGTGGCAAACCGCTTTGATGGCTGGCAAGACCAGAAAGTATCAGTTTACCCAGCACTGAATCATTACCGGTTACCGGTAAATATTTTCTGGCAGCATCATTTAACTGAAGCAATCCTTTTTCTTTGAACTGCATAAGCAGGTTGGCGGTAAATGTTTTGGTAATGGAGCCTGCTTCAAAGATGGTTTTTGCATGAAATATTTTTTGGGTGGCTGAATCAGCAAGACCGTAAGTATAGTATTGCTTTTTCCCATTCTGACTAATACCAATAATCAATCCCGGGGCTTTTGTCTTCTGAAAAAAATTTCTTACCTGCTCATGAAGTATGGAATCAAAATCCGTTTTAAGCGGGTTAGAAAAAGGTAACTGGTCAAAAGGTATTTGCTGGCCTCTTGAAGAAAGCTGTAATATCAGCAACTGAAGAACCACCTTGAACTTATTCCACATAAATAAGCTTTTACCCGATAGCCTTTGCCAGGTCTTCAATCAAATCATCCGCATCTTCAATGCCAACACTCAGCCTGATGAGCGAATCTGACAGACCGTTTTTGATCCTTTCTTCTCTTGGGATAGATGCATGGGTCATGCTGGCCGGGTGATTGATCAGTGATTCCACACCGCCCAGGCTTTCTGCTAATGAAAATAAATGCGTAGATGATAAAACTCTTTTAGCTTCCTCAACACTATCATTCTTCAGCTCAAACGATATCATGCCACCAAAATCCTTCATTTGTTTTTTGGCAACAGCATATCCCGGATGGTCTTCAAAACCGGGCCAGTACACTTTACCGATCTTAGGATGATTGCGGAGCCAATGGGCAATCTTTGCGCCATTTTCACAATGTGCTTTCATTCGAACACCTAAGGTTTTGATACCACGCAGTACTAAAAAACAATCCATCGGTCCGGGCACAGCACCGCAGCTTTTTTGTATGAAGTATAATTTTTCTCTTAAGTCTGCATCGTTCATGATCAATGCTCCCTGAATTACATCACTATGACCACCCAGGTATTTGGTAACAGAATGCATTACAATATCAGCGCCGAGATCTAACGGATTTTGCAGGGCCGGAGATGCAAAAGTGTTGTCAACCGCTAATAAAATTTTTTTAGGTTTTGTAATGGCTGCGACTGCGGCAATATCTGTTACATTCATCAGCGGATTGGTAGGTGTTTCCAGCCAGACGAGTTTTGTTTTTTCCGTCACAGCGGCTGCCACATTTTTAACATCAGTTGTATCAACGTATTTGAAAACTATTCCGAAACGCTCAAACACTTTAGTGAATAAACGGTAGGTGCCACCATACATATCATTGGCACATACCACCTCGTCACCGGGGGCCAGCAACTTGATCACTGCATCTGTGGCGGCTACACCACTGCTGAAGGCTAAACCAAATTTTCCGTTTTCGATCACAGCCAATGCTTCTTCCAGCGCTTTACGGGTCGGGTTCTGGCTGCGGGCATATTCAAAACCTTTGTTTACTCCCGGTGCTTCCTGTACATAAGTAGAGGTTTGGTAAACGGGTGTCATAATAGCGCCGGTGGAAGGATCAGGATGTGCCCCGGCATGAATAAACTTGGTAGCAGATTTCATAAATATCTGGTTAAATAGTGAAATGCAAAGATGCTGAAATAAGCTTAGCGGAAGAGTAGGGCTGCAGAAAAATATCGCCAGTCATAATTCTCCGCCTCAAAGGCTGCCGACGGAGTAATTTTTTTATCCAACACGGTTTCCTTTAATATTTTTTCACTAACCAATTTTCGTTTTGCTTCCTGTACGGCGTCCTGCAAAAACTTCTCTTCCATCCATTTCTTCTGCGGTGGCTCAAATCCCACTTTATCTCTTCGCCATACAGATGAGTGGGGTAATTTTTCTTTTACGGTTTTCCGCAGCAGCCATTTGGTCCATCCATTCCGGATCTTAAAGTGAGAAGGCAGGGAAAAAACAAATTCCACTAATTCATATGAGAGAAAAGGCAGCCTGATTTCCCTGCCATGTGCCATAGAATTTCTGTCAGCGTATCTCAACAACTCTTCCAGTCCATGGGTCATGGTATTGAAATAAAGTACACCGTTCAGGTCAAAATGCTCAGGTGGAGTATAATAAGCCTCTTTACTTTGCTGCTGAACAAATTCCCGTGTAAGGTCTTCCTGTTTTAGTGCTCTTAAGAGATATTGTCGTTCCATCACAATGCTGGCGAATGCAGGAAAATAGGCAGCAATCATGTTGTGGTAATCAAATGGCTCATTGATCCCGATTTCTTTTGCCCAAAAAATTTCTTTGCTTTTTCTCAGCTTCCGTTTGCGGAAAAGCTCCTGCCAGTACCATTTGTAATATTTATGATAACCTGCCAGTGTTTCATCAGCACCCTGTCCGTCCAGCAAAACTTTTACACCCTGATCCTTTGCCCCTTCATATACTTTAAACTGTGCATAAGCGCTGGAGGAACCAAAAGGTTCTTCCTGGTGATAGCATAGCTTTTCCCAGTCTTTGAGTAAACCGGCAGCGGTACATTCGGTAATATGTTGTTGCAGGCCAAAATGCTCCACAACATTTTTCGCATGAAAAAGATCATTGTTTTCCAACTCAGGAAAACTGGCAGTAAAACAGGAATAATTATTGCCCGATTGGAGCTCATGAATAAGAGCTGCAATAGATGAACTGTCCAGCCCTCCGCTTAAAGATGTGCCCACCTCCACGTCGCTGCGCATTCTTCTTTTTACAGAAGTTGTGAGTAATTCAGAGAATCTTTCAACCGCTTCGCTATCGGGTATTGTTTTATTTCCTGCCTGGAGGTCAATATCCCAGTATTGTTCTGTCAGTAATTCATTTTTTTCCGGTGAGTACACTAATGAAGAAGCGGGAGGCAACCGGAAAATATTCTCATAAAAAGTCTCTTCTCTTTTTGCCGGATTATCGGTATAACCGATCGTAATGAAATTGAAAAGCATTTTTTGGTTTGGTATTTTCTCAATGCCCGCTGCCCATAATGCTTTCATCTCTGAGGCAAAAAATAAATTACTTCCATCATAGTGATAAAAAAAAGGCTTTTCGCCAAACCGGTCCCTTGCGGCAAACAGCATTTTCTCTTTTTCATCCCAGATGGCAAAGGCAAACATGCCGTCAAAATGATCTACACACTCCTGCTGCCAGTAATCATAAGCCGCCATGATCACTTCAGTATCTGTTTTTGAACGAAAAGAATAACCCTTTTTCTGCAGTTCTTCTTTTAGTTCAATATAGTTGTATATCTCGCCATTATGTACAATACTGTAGCGGTTCAGGCAGTGCATGGGTTGACTGCCTGCGTCACTCAGATCAATGATAGATAGACGGCGATGGCCAAGCAAAACGTTTTTTTCTTCCTGCAGCCAAAATCCTTCTCCATCTGGTCCGCGGTGGGCCAAAGCATCAGTCATTTGTTTTAAATGACCTGCATTGAACTTTCCCGAGATGGTTTGTATGATACCTGCAATGCCGCACATAACAGGCAAATATTCAAATTACAATTACCAATTTCCAAAACATTTGCCTGGAAGCTGAGTTTATCAGAAGGAGAGGGGAAGCCTTACTTCTACATTGTCCCACGCCATAAGCAAATTAGCTCCCTTTTCTGCTTGTTCGAAGATCATAGTATAATATTCCAGCGAATTGGTTGTTTCCTTTACCGGAACGGTGAACCGGGCCACATCTTTTGATGCATCCTGCTGAAGTCCCCATGTATCAGTATTGCTGTTAAGAACAATAGTCCATTCTTTTGGCTGGGGTATACAATAAAGTGTATACCGGCCGGATTTTATTTTTCTGTTTTGGATAACTGCATCGCTGTAGAGTTCCAGTTCGGTTGCTTCATTGGCACCCATTCTCCAGGGCTCACCATATTTCAGTACTTCTTTGAAAATATGGCGGCCTTCCAGGTGGGGGCGGCTATAAACCACTCTTGCGTAAGGCCTGGTGGCAGTTAGTTGCCCGGCCATTTTCAGTTTAGGATAGTCCACAGGAAAATAAGCCATATCCATGGGCGATATATCTACAGTGGCATACGGATTTACCGGTTTGGCAGGTAGTATACGGTTAATACTATCCGGTGTTGTTTTTTTAGTACTGTTTTCTTTCTTTTCATCCTTACCTGAATTACACGAAATAAAAATGGTGGATAATAACAAAGAAAAGCAGTAGTAGGTAATCTTCATACAACAGGTTTAAAAGGTAAATGGTACAGCAGTTTTAATATTGTCCCATGCAATAATGAGATTAAAGCCACCGGTTGTTTTTTCAAAATACATTGACATTGACTCCACAACGGTATCTGTCTTTTGTGCAGTCACCACTACTCTTGTCACATCTTTTTTTGCATCATATTTAAACGAACCCCATGTGTCTGTTTCTTTATTTACAATGATGGTCCAGGTGGTTTCATTGGCGACGGCATAGAGTGTATATCTTCCTTTATTGATCTTTTTCTTTCCTAAGTGAATATTTTTGAAAAACTCAATCTCGGTTGCTTCATTGGCACCCAATCTCCATAATTCGCCGTATTTCACCAGGCCTCCAAAAATAGGCCTGCCCGCTTTTTGAGGCCGGCTGTATAGTACTCTTGCAGCCAGAGGTTCTGTTATTTTATCCTGTATTTTAAGAACAGGATAGTTGGCAGGATAATAACTGATATCAAGCGGTGATTTATCAACAGGTGGTACATTACTTTGTGCAACTATAATTACAGAAAAGCAAAGTACCGGAAACAGAAAAAAAGCTTTTTTCATACAAATGAGGTATTTACAAATGTAAAACGAATTAATCTTCCGGTAGTTACCATTTAAAGATTAAAGACTTTCGCTATTAACGAGTTCTTCAAATTTTTTTCTGGCAAAAGGCTTTACATCGGCCCAGAAAAGACGGTAGTAATGCTGCAAACGTTGGTAGTGCTGCTGGAATAAACCGAAAGCTGTTTCGCTTTCAGTAAGATAGGCCGCTCTTCGTACAAGCCCTCCGAGGCTTTTCTCAGTACCCCCATGGCTGCGGTAATGAAACAACCAGTTTTGTTCTTTCATGTAGGGAAACATCCGGGCAAACCTTTCTGGCATCACCGGCTGATGAATATGCAGTGTTGTATAAACTTCCTGTGTAAAACGGTGTAATGATTCTTCTGTAAACTCTTGCTCATCTGCTGCCAGAAAATGGTCATATACCACATCTACAAATGCACCGCTATAAAGGCGATAGTACGGTCGAAAAATTTCTTTAGCTGCCTTTGTAGCAGGATGCTCATCGGTAAAACTGTCAATAGCCCGGTGAAGGGAAATCCCTTTTTGTATGTTGAAATGGTAATCGAATTTCTTTTTGCCTTTGACAAAATCACTGATCATATTTCCCACCAGTATTTCGGGGTGATCAAAAGACAAATATGCGTGGGCCAGGTAGTTGATGCGCTGAGGTTTTATTTTACATTTTTACTCATCCAGTTGCTGATCTCCAGCAATGCCAAAGGCGAAAAAGTTTCTTCCAGCAGGCCATACTCATCAATAGTGCATGCATTACAGCTTTGGAACAAATGATTAAGCCCCGGGAGTTCTTTTATCATAACTGCTTTTGCCCTGCTTTGTTTCAAAGCAGTTTCAATGCCCGGAAGATTTTGAGAAGAAATTACCTGAATATCCCTGCTTCCGTTTAAGGCAAGTACCTTACATTGAAGCTGTTCCAGGTATGGTTGGGGATCAAAGTTCATAAAATACCTGAACCAGGGACCCTGCAGTTGATTCGTCATTACAGTAACGTAATCTTTTCTTTTTTCGGGTTTGGATAGCTCAAGGGCAACCAGTATAGAGTCAGGTTGTTTTGCTTTCCAGTTTTCCATGGCTATGGATACCTGCTGAATTGCAGTAGCTGAATCCGATGTGCCCTGGATAGTTGTTACCAATAGCCGGAACAATGTTTTTGCTTCGTTTACAGCTTCAGTGCTTAGTCCCGAAGATCGAAGAATGGCAGCATTTTGTTCTGCCATCAATTCAGTGATTCGTACCCCCGGCGCAGCAAGCAATACAATGAAATCAATATCTTTTCTGCTGGTGGCAACCATTGGTGCGATCATGCCGCCCTCACTATGCCCAATCAGGCCGATCTTCTTCTTATCAACTTCTGGCCTTGTCAGCAGGTAATCAACACTGTTGCTGACATCTTTTGCAAAATCCTCCGAGGTTGATTGTCCGAAGTCACCAGAACTTTTACCTGCTCCCCGGTCATCAACCCGCAAAACAATGTACCCGTTTTTGGCCAGGTGGTCTGCAATCACAGCAAAAGGTTTATGGCCGAACAGAGTTTCATCCCTGTCCTGTGCACCCGAGCCGGTGATAAGCACCGCGGCCGGGAAAGGCCCCTTCCCTTCCGGTATAGTAATAGTAGCGCCATAACGTAAAGAGTTATCAATATTGTTGTAAACAACATCCTCGCTTTTATATGGGAAAGGTGGTTTAGGCGTTTGTGGCCTTTTTCTCTCTGATACTTTTTCTACTTTTTTTAGTATTAGCGGAAAGTCTGAGCCTTGGGTAAATAGGCCATCCAATGTGCTGTCTTCAGTCATTTTTCCTGTATAGGAAGCGCCGAGATCAAGCATCTGAACAGTAAGTTCATTTCCTGACAGGATAGTTGTATCGCACTTCAGGCCATAAGCCGATTGGTCGGGACTGTCTGCTGTTGATTTCAATGAACCATCTGCCTGCTGTTTGATATGGAAAACAATACGCAGTTCAATACCAACGTTTAGTTTTCCTTCCCAGGTTCCAATAAATCTGCCTGGCTGACCCCATACAAACTGGAAGGGAAGCAATAACAGAAGAATAAATAAATATCTGTTTTTCATGTGTAAATTTTTATTGATTTTTAGCCACATGTTATTCGCCATAAAATTTTTATCGCTGGCTGGTAAAATAGCTCAAAAATTTTATGTCTCATTTCATATCAACTATTTAGGGATTCTTTTTTGTTCTTTATACAAACGATAAGAATACACACAGGGTATGATCACAATTATCATCATGATTGCAAAAAATACTGCAATCGCTGCCACGGGTGGCAAAAAAAGACAGACCACGGCGAGCAACAACCCGCCTGCAAACCATAATTTTCCGGCCAGCTGATGCGTCTTTCTCCAGTTATCTTCGTTTTCTAACGTCCAGGGTAAACGGAGCCCGGCAAAGTAATTAGGTTTCAGATTGGGAAGGTAATTGCCGATGACTGCAAATAATAATCCTGTACCACTGAATATGATACCTGTGCTGAAATTGATGTTTCCGCTGGAAGCGCTATAAATAATCATACAGAGTATACCTGACATAAATAGTACTACTGCAAAAGCAATCTTCAGCAGGCGGTCTTTATTTTCAGCGGCATATTTTTTTGGATCAATTCTGTATATGTTAGTCAAAAGAAGATAAACAAATACGTTTACTGCTGTAAGTATGATTGCGGAAACAACTAATTCTGACTTATCACCAAACCGGTCAGGGTCCCCTTTTAAATCAAAATGCAGTGCTACTTTTTCGGGCAACTTTTTCCATACCAGTGCAAGGTAAATTAGTGGTACCGCCATAAAAGGCCAAACCAGTTTTTTTATAATTCTGTTCATATCTATTTCTTTTTTGATTTGAATTGCATGAACCATTTTAATATATCGTCCACTACTGTGGTGTTCAATGAATAATAAACAAATTGCCCTTCTTTTTCAGCATGCACCAGTTTGGCCTGTTTCAAAAGGTCAAGGTGGTGAGAGATGCTGGGAAAAGACATATTAAACTGATCCGCAATTTCTCCGGCTGTCATATCCTTTTCCTGCAACAGCTCCAGTATTTCACGTCGGGTAGGATCGTTCAGCGCTTTGAAGACACTGTTCATAAAGTTTTATAATTATATATTTAGACAAATGTCTAAATATTATTTCAAACTTCAAAGAATTTTTTTCGAATCACATAAACATGTGATCTATGCGGATGACCGGTATTTAAAAATGGCCAGCGGTTAATTTTCACCAACTTCTGTTAACAGCAATTAACACAGCACTCCATTAATCACAAATGCCTTGTGATGGGGTGTAACCTAAAATACCTTTGTACCGTCACACATAGCAAATGGCACAAACGATAACAAAACAATTGACCTTAACCTTCTAAATAAATAATCATGAAAAAGATCATCTTAACCCTGGCAATAGCTGTTACCACACTGAGTGCTTTTGCTTTTAAGGGTGTAAACGAAAAAGTGCTGAAATCATTCCAATCGGATTTCAATTCAGCCAAAGAAGTGGTATGGACTGCCGGAAGTAACTATTACAAAGCCGCTTTTACCTACAACGAGAAGCATGTTTTTGCTTATTACTCCGCAGATGGAGAGCTGTTGGGTGTAACCCGTTATCTCAGCCCTGCAGATATGCCAATGCACCTGCAGACAGAATTGAAAAAGGATTACAACAACTACTGGGTAAGCGACCTGTTTGAGGTTTCAAAGCCAGAAGGTACAGCATACTATGTTACGCTGGAGAACGCCGATACTAAATTAGTATTGAAAGCAGAGAATGGAAGTGACTGGAACTATTTTCAGAAAGTTAAAAAGTCATAAGACTAAATCTTTCTGTCAGCATACAAATCAGTTTTGGTGTGTGGTAAAAAACAAGCCCCGGAGTGTATATCACTTTCGGGGTTTTGTTTTAAAAAAAACTCTTTTGTTAATGAATGTGACGTATTGTTAAGCTGTTTAACATTGCTGTCCGTAAGTCACAATTCACTTGACTTCGCTTTGATGCTGTTATACATTTGAATTGAAAAATCAGTAATCAACAAACATTAATCTTGTCTGCCGGCAGGCAGGCATAAAAACTTAAGCCATGAAAAAATTATTATTATCACTGTCATTAATACTGACAGTTGCTGCTGGTACAGTATTAGCCAGTCCTGATCCTTCCATTAATGAGGCAGTAAAAGAATCCTTTAAAAAAGAATTTGCCGGTGCAGAGTTGGTAGAGTGGAGAGAGGTAGGTACTCATTTAAAAGCCACATTTGTACTGAATGGTTACCGTACAGAAGCCTACTTCAACCAGGAAGGCGAATTGCAGGGAAGTGCCCGTTCGCTTTTCTTCAGCCAGTTGCCATTAGTGGTGATGACTGCTATTGACAAACGTTATGCCGGGGCTGACATTATTGATGTAAACGAGTTAAACAGTGCAGCCGGAACTTATTACCGGGTAACACTGGAAACAGGCAGAAAAAAATACCGGGTACGGGTAGATGCAGATGGTACTGTGGTGGATACGGAAAGATTAAGAAAATAGAGTGAACAGAATAGCCGGAAAAACAAAATTCCGTCTCCTTTTAGGGGCGGAATTTTTGTTTGTGTAAAACTGTAATTTTGCCGTCCCGCATTGTCTCGCTCCCGCCTCAGGCGGGACGATCTGAAGGCAGGTTCACAAAAAAAAATATTGTAAAATGAACAAAGGTCCGATCTCACAATTCATTCAGCATCATTATCGTCACTTCAACGCCGCTGCACTGGTAGATGCGGCCAAAGGCTATGAACAGCATTTGCTTGAAGGCGGAAAAATGATGATAACCCTTGCGGGTGCCATGAGTACCGGCGAACTGGGTATCTCGCTGGCAGAAATGATCCGACAGGGAAAAGTAGATATCATCAGTTGTACCGGCGCCAATCTCGAAGAAGATGTGATGAACTTAGTTGCCCATTCTCACTACAAGAGAATTCCTAACTACCGGGATTTGACACCACAGGAAGAATGGGACCTGCTCGAGAATCATTACAACAGGGTTACCGATACCTGCATTCCGGAAGAAGAAGCATTTCGCCGCCTGCAAAAGCACCTGGTGAAGCAGTGGAAAGATGCCGAAGCAAAAGGAGAAAGATTTTTTCCACATGAATTTTTATACAAGACAGTATTAAGTGGCGAGTTGCAGCAGTATTATGAGATTGATCCGAAAGACAGCTGGATCGTAGC
>CAYPBW010000084.1:0-12244 GCA_964409055.1 uncultured Chitinophaga sp.
TGTTTTCACGAATACCATTTTGTTAGCAGCAATATCGAAACTGCCAATGCCGCTGTTGAAATCGGTTAGTTGTTCAGCTTTTTTTGTTTTTAAATCGACTCGGTAAACCGGCTGCCCGCCATTGCTTTGTGCAGAGAAGTAGAGGTATTGTTCATCGTCACTCCAGGTAATATTTCCTTTATTCCGGTCAAAAGGAATATCTGTTTTTTCTTTTACTGAACCATTTAACGGCATAATCGCCAATGCAGGGACACTGACAAAAGAAGTATTGCCATATTGAAAAGCAAGCCATTTACCGGAAGGGGATAGACGGGGACTGTTGTAGTTCCTATCTTTTTCTCCCAAAATTCTTTTAAGATTGCTTCCATCTGTATTGACAATGAAAATTTCTCCTTCCAGGGCCCTGTCGGGATGTTGTGTTGAATCCATATTTCCGGCCAGGATCAATTGTTTCCCGTCAGGAGTGAATTCAGCATAATTAAAGCGGTAAAATCCTTTGGTGATGGCTGTTGGTTTTGCATCTGTCTTTGCTTCTGTCAGAAAGAAATGCGTAAAGCCCATATCAGGGTTGGTATCCATTTCATCCAGGAAATTCAGTTTGGTAAAAACCTTTGCTTTTTTATCATGGGCATTGTTTTCCAAATAAGCTCTTACTTCTTCTATGCTGCCATCGGGATCGGCTTTTGCACTGGCCGGTTTCAGCTGTTCATTATTTTTAAACCCCGGTTTTTCCATTGGCCATTTTGGCAATTCTTTGCCCGGATTGAGTAATGAATCTTTCAGCAATTCTTTGAAAGGAATATTAGCTGAAAACAGGATCTGCTTTCCATCAGGGCTCCATTTAGGGTTGCCTGCACCATATTTGAATTTTGTCAGCTGCAGGGCTTCGCCTCCTTCCAGTGACAACAAAAACAATTGTGATCTTCCGTCAACCGCACGAACGAAAACAAGTTGCTTTCCATCCGGACTGAATACACCCTGCGATGAACTTTCTCTGGCTGTGGTGAGCTGTCTGGGCTTTGTATCACCATCTGTTCCGGCGATCCAGAGCTGGTTTACATATCTATACTCCAGCTTACTGTCTCCGTCTGGTTCTATGGAAGCAACGGTAAAAACAGCTTTGCTGCCATCCTTGCTAAGGTTCGCTCCGCTAATTAATTTTATTTTCAGCATATCGGTGACCTTAACCGGTTCTTTTCCGTTCTGAGCAATCGAAAAAAGGGCGATTGGGAGAATAAACAGGAGCAGCAACAATTTTCGCATACTAATCATTTATACTGTTGAAAATACGAATTCAATATGGTTCCGCTAATGGTAAATGACAAACGGGCATCTTAGCTACATTTGAGGTCAAAATTTTACAACATGAGCAATCTTGTAAAGGAATTCAATGACTATCGCACCCGGATGAATGAAGTGATTTTAAGCAAAGACAATTTGGTTATCAAGCGTCTCTGGAACCTGGATACCAATACTTACGCTGCCGGCGCCCTGGATGTAAAAACCAAGGAACTGCTGGGCCTCGTAGCCAGTATGGTACTCCGCTGCGACGACTGCATCAAATATCACCTTGGAAAAAGCCATGAACTGGGGGTAACGACGGAAGAGATGTACGAGGTTTTTGCAGTAGCGAATATTGTGGGTGGAACGATTGTCATACCTCATACCCGCCGGGCTGCTGAGTATTGGGAGGCCCTGCAATCCAATGATAAAAGTTAGTTTTCAGAAAGATAAAAATCATTGTGCCCTGCGGGAAACCGACCCCGATATTCATTAAATTTGTCGGAATCTATTTTAATTATGAGTGACGTAACGACAACTCCGGCCCTGACCGCTAAAGATTTTGCCACCGACCAGGAAGTTCGCTGGTGCCCCGGCTGTGGTGATTATTCCATTTTGGCACAAGTGCAGAAAGTAATGCCAACATTGGGCATACCCAGGGAAAATATTGCCATCATATCCGGTATCGGATGCAGCAGCCGTTTTCCCTATTACATGAATACCTATGGTATGCACTCGATCCACGGAAGGGCCACTGCTGTGGCTTCCGGTTTAAAAGCGGCAAGACCAGAACTGAGTGTGTGGATTGTAACCGGTGACGGAGACGGATTGAGCATTGGCGGCAATCACACCATTCATTTGCTGCGCAGAAATTTTAATGTCAATATACTCCTGTTCAATAACCAGATTTATGGTTTAACAAAGGGACAATATTCTCCCACGTCAGAAGAACATAAAATCACCAAGAGTACGCCGATGGGAAGTATTGACCATCCGTTTAACCCGGCGGCATTAGCGTTGGGTGCTGATGCCACTTTTGTAGGCCGCACCATGGACCGTGACCCCAAGCACATGCAATCTATGCTGCTGCGGGCCAATGCACATAAAGGAGCTTCTTTCCTCGAGATATACCAGAACTGTAACATCTTTAACGATGGCGCATTCGAGATATTTACCGAGAAGGGAACCAAGGCGCAGGAAACCATATTCCTGGAGCATGGTAAGCCGCTGGTGTTTGGCGCTAATAGTGAGCGGGGAATAAAATTGGATGGCTTTAAGCCGGTGGTGGTTGAATTAAATGATGGCCATAGCACAGATGATCTGTGGGTGCATGATGAAAAAGATATTTACAAAGCACAGATACTGACCCGCATTTTTGACGATCCGCATAAAGAAGGGCACCTGCCAAGACCATTTGGTGTTTTCTACGAAACACAAAGACCCTGCTATGAGGATATGCTGGAAGCACAGCTGGCAGAAGCAAAGGCCAAAAAACCTGCCGACCTTGATAAATTGCTCAGGGGTAACGAGGTTTGGACGATCAATTAACGAAATGATTCAGGAAATACAAAGCCCCGGTTCCGGGGCTTTTTTTATGCAAAAGCTGTTGCATTCAGTTCTCTCTCTGCTTTCGCAAAAATCTTCTTCTCTTTTTGTCTATACCACCAATGCGGGGCTGTTTTTTTCATTACGGTATCAATATTACGCATACCAACGATGTTCCAAAGCCCTTTTAGTTTACCGGCTAAAGAAGGCTGCATGGCCCGCAGGCTCATGGCAAAACCACTGTCAAGGTATTCCATATGGTGCCAATAGCCCGAGGGCATGAAAAGTGTATCGCCAGGCTCCAAAATAAAATCTAAACCCTGCGCCAGCTTCAGCGCCGGGAACTTTTCATAATTTACTTTTCCTTCCTGGTAATAGTTGGAAAAATCGGCGAGGCTCAATACTTCCCATGGTTTGCGGTAGAGTTTGTATTGTTCTTTGAAAGGAAACATCAGCACTCGTTTTCTTCCGCCGAATTGTGTGTGAAAGATATGCGACATATCAATGTCGAAATGCATATGCGTGATGCTGCCGGCGCCACCGGTAAACAGCATGGGGTATCTTTTTACAAAACCCTTTGCCAGGTGTTCCGGCCATGTAAAATCATTGATCAGTTGCGGGGCATGGTCAAAAATATTGAACAGGAAAATCCGCCAGCCGGCAGGGCCCTGGCTGATCATGTCAATATATTCGCCAAAGGTCTTGTAGTCATCCGCTTTATTGATTGGTGTATAAGCATCACTTTTTACATTGTTATAAAGCGGCACTTTCTTATCACCCACTAATTGTTTGAAGTATTCCCAGTTCCATTTGGAATAGGCAGGCCAGTTTTTGGATAAATTTTTGATAACTACAGGAATAGCCGGTTCATAAAATTCTTTTTTGAACATTGCTGGTTCAATGTTATCGTAAGTGGCAACCGGCCTTAACTGCATGTTTGTAGGTTGGGTTTTTACAAAGATGGGGTGAAAATACTAATTGCAGGGTAAATGTCCATCGCCATGGGCGGAATAGCAAAAACGAAGTAATTTTATAGATACCTGACACTATGATACTACGCATACATCCGAAAGACCCGCAGCCCCGCCTGATCAAACAGGTTGTTGCCAAATTACAGGAAGGAGGCATTATTATTTATCCCACGGATACAGTTTACGGTTTGGGTTGTGATATTCTGCAGCAGAAAGCAGTAGAAAGGATCTGCCGTATCAAAAAGGTAGAGCCCCGCAAAGCACAGTTGTCCTTTGTATGCAGTGATTTGTCGCATCTGAGTGATTATGCCAAACCGCTTTCCAACCCGGTATACCGGTTGCTCAAAGAGCATTTGCCCGGCCCTTACACTTTCATATTGCCTGCCAGTAAGATGGTGCCCAAAATAATGCAAAGCAAAAAAGATACGATTGGCTTACGGGTGCCTGATAACCGGATAGCACAGGCTATTATTGAAGAACTGGGAAGGCCGATTCTCAGTGCTTCACTCCCCGGCGAAATGGTAGAAGACTATACCGATCCGGAAGTGATGTTTGAGAACTTTCACAACGAAGTAGATTTTGTTATTGACGGGGGCATCGGTGGCATGATTCCCTCCACCGTGGTGGACTGTACCGGTGATGAGCCGGTGGTTACCAGAAAGGGTTTGGGAGAGTGGGAGCAAAAGTAAAGGCGGACCACAGGGTCTGAGTTAATCCGCCTCTTCTTTATTTTATTCAGTTTAATTCTTCAGTTGCCAGTAAAAACCTATTCGGTAAGTACCGTCATGATCAGATATATTACCTGTATGCCAGTTACTGCTTCTTCCGTCTGCTCCAAATTTGTTTGCATTGTTTAAGTTAAGCGTTATACCGAATGGGTAAAAAGGGTCATCATCTATCAGCCAGCCAGTGAATATCTGTACAGCTTCAGCCACTGCAACTACCAATGCGCCAACTGCAGGATTAACAGATGATACCAGGGTGCCAACAAGTTTCATTACATCTGTTAAAGCTCTTGCCGCATCAGCCTCATCAGTGTCGACTTCTATTAATTGAAGAACACAATAGAATACTTTGGGGTAGCCGGAAGTGGTATTCAGGCTGTAAGTACCAAATGGGTAAGCCCCGTGGTTGGTTACATCCCCGTCATCATAATGACCGCTTGCCAATGAGTTGGCTGAATTGGTATTTCCACTGGCGCCAACGAGTAAACCTCCAATGACCATATCATCATCACCGGGACTTTCAGGGTCAGTTTCATCCACACAATGCACTTTTCTCAGTACAAGGTCAAGTCGGTTAAATGCCGGTTTTTCAAGTTTATAATTATCCGGAGAGGGCCCTTTTGTTTGGCTGAATGATAATTCCGGCATTTCCGTATTCAGCAGGCTTACATCACTTGCTTTTTTTTGTACAGGTCTGAACTCAATATTACTGATACGCTTTATATCGGGGGCAATGGATTTCTTTTTAAAATCAAGAGTACTGAATTTTCCCAGCAGCTTTGTTTTTTTATGAGGGTCGCCCCACATAGCCAGTGTTCTTGCTTTGGCTTTGTTGAATGTTGCCGGTGAGAGTTTGTCAAAGGCATCCAAAGCTATTTTTTCTATTGAACCTTCTTTATCATCAATGGGATAAACAGACGGATCAATTTTATGCATCATGGCTTTCAATGCAAACGCTGCTAGTGCCTGCGCTTCATCTTTGGCCCTTACTTTTTCTGCTGCTGATATTTTTAAAAGATAGTTTTCGCTGGCAGGAGTATTCTCCCATTCTTTTAACTCTGCCGGAGTGATTTTCGATTTTTCAATCTTTTGTGACAACGCCTCATTGCCGGCTGATACAAGCAACAGGATTACCGCTACTAATAATAAGTTCTTTTTCATAAAAATCAGTTTAGTGGTTAATAAAATTTAATCAGGAGGGATTGTATACAACAAAATGAAACGGACAGTCTATATCATCTTCGAGTATGGGGGAATATAACCCGACCCTGAATTTGCCAGTCGTTACCCCATATACCAGAACTGCTGCGGGGCAATTCGGTGTTACGATCACAACAGAAGAACTTGTAACCCCTGTAACCGACACCTCGTAATCACCGAGCTCCAGCTTTGTTACTGAAGTAAAATTGAGCGTTCCCCCGGCTTTGTTACCATCACTTGTGACCCTGCCATAGGCCAACGGCAGTAAATTATATGCAGAACCTGTAGCACTGGCCGTTATTCTCCCATCATTGATCACTGCATTGCCGTTTACATGCAGTCTTTCTGTTGGATTGGATGTGCCGATGCCGGTTCGGTTTGTCGTATTGTTGATAAACACTTCTCCTCCCAACTGTACCTGTGCATTGGCATTAACAGCAGTAAGCGAAACATTTCCGGTGCTGGTAGTTTGCAACACTCCGGTTGAGGTACCATTTAGGTTCATTTGCATAAAAGTGCCTCCGCTGCCGGTTTTCTGAAATTCAATCATATCTGTTCCGTCCATGCGCAGCACTACATTTCCATTACTATTACCGCTATTGGTGCCAAAACGAAAATTATCGCCACTCAACTGTACAAATCCTTTATTGTTTCCACCACTTTGCATTTGAAGAATGGCTGAACTGTTATTAATGGTGATACCCGTATTGCTGCCAATATTTCCGGTGAATTGTGCAGAAGAAAAACCCGTAACGGCTCCCTGGAGTAAAGAGGTTTGATTCACAAAAAGAGGACCTGTTGAACTAATACCATTACCTTCTATTATTCCATCGGTATCCAACCGGCCCGTACCCTTTATATTTCCATTTACATGCAGTTTAGAAGTAGGATTACTAAGACCAATACCTACGTTTTGAGCAAATGGTTGAAGAATGAGCATTTTGTCATCAGACCTTATCCATAATGCGTTAGAATTTGCAGGATAAATTGAACCGGAAAACACTTTATTTTCATCAAAAAAATTAATTCCATTTCCGCCAATATTCAACGTACGGCCATATGAACCGTTATAGCCAATGCCCATTTTACCATCATTGTTCACTCTTAAAAGGGTGTCTGCGTTACTGTTTCTCAACATAAGTGCATTGCCTGATGAACCGCTGGTCGTACCTACGACTTCCAGCCGTGCAGAGGGAGAATTAGTGCCTATTCCCACATTTTGTGCCTGTAAAAAACCGCTGTTTACCAGGATCAGGAAATAAATGATTAATTTTTTCATAACTATATATTTATAAAGCATCCAATTCAATAAGTAACTGTAAAAGCTTTCCTTTTTTTAAATCATCTCCGAAATATCGAATGGCCTGTGGTGCAACGAATTTTCTTTCATCGGTTGTGATTACAGACCTGCTGGTGTGCAGCAGGTTGGGCAGGTACACAAACTGCAGCCATTCAGAAAAATCATCACTGTTATCGATTTGCCTTTTTTCAAAGTCCTTTACCCATTCCGGCATTTCCTTTTTCCAGGTGCCGGCTTTTCTCATTTCATCTTTTATCTCATCAATTTTTTGCGCTATCATGGTGGTTATCGTCATATCGTACTTGCTGGTATAAAACTATTTCCAGTTTTTGTTCAGCAGAACCGTCAAGAATAGAATGGCGGTAATCATTTAGTATATGGCAGCAAACGGCCGTTCAGTTATCAAACGGCAGATTCGTTGAGCCAACGGCCATACAATAGAAAAAAGGATGTATATTTTTATGCCGTTAATGCCAGCATTAGCTACGATACGGATTATTATCTGCCTTCTCCTGCTTCAGCAACCAGTTATTGCACAGCAGAATAGTTACCGGCTGAAAACACTGGGAACCCGGGATGGACTTTTATCATCCAAAGTGTATGCATTAAAACAGGGAAGTGACCGGCGTTTGTGGATCGGAACCGAACTCGGTGTCAGCGTTTATGATGGATATGGCTTTGACAATTTTCAATACACTATAACTAACGAAACTATCGGCCGGGTGCTTTGTATTACAGAAGATACACAAAAAGGTATCTGGGCAGGCGGTGATAAGGGTTTGTTTTATTATGATGGTAAGAGTATCAGGAAGGTGGAAAAGCAAGGGGCTGTACAATTAGTGGTAGAGGCTTTGCATACCGACGAAAGCGGAAAT
This sequence comes from uncultured Chitinophaga sp., assembly GCA_964409055.1. GTDB lineage: Bacteria > Bacteroidota > Bacteroidia > Chitinophagales > Chitinophagaceae > JJ008. Next base: position 7,898 of record CAYPBW010000084.1, read on the forward strand.
ATATGGATCGGTGATATCAATGCGTTGTATAAGTTAACAAAAGAACAAACCAGTATTGTTAAAAATAACCCGGGCAGAGCAATCAACCTTGCGCCTGTTGCTTCCTTTACACAAAGAGTATTTTGTATATCATCCGACCGTCTTCAGAACGTTTATTTCGGCGCTTATAACGGTGTTTTCCGGATAAGACCTGGTGCTAATGAGTATGAAACCGTATGGCAGAATCCGGCTCCGGAAAAACCTGTTCTGTCGGTGGCAGCTTTTTCACCTGACAGTGTTTTTTGGAATTGCTTAAACAGCCATCCAGCCGAAATGATCAGGGGAAAAGTAAAGAGCACATTCACTGAAGATTTTATTGGCAGGAATGTTTTTAAAGTTCATGATAAAATTTTTGCCCTTACTACGAGTGGAGTAGGGGTATTTGCGAATGGAATAGTGAAGCCGTTGTTTTCATTTGGAAAAATTACCAATAATGCCCTGGCCGCACTGGTGGATGCAGAAAATAATATCTGGGTGGGTTCATGGGAGGGTCTTCAAAAGTTCAGAAAATCAGCTTTTCATCAATATAGCCTGCAGCACAATGATCAAAAAGAAGCTTTTTCCTTTCTTGAAACGAAGCAAGGGGAACTCTTATTTGGCAGTAACCGTGGCCTTGTGTTCATTAAAAACGGGGAAGCGATAGTACCGGGCAGAAAGACAGGTCCGCTTTTTCCGCTGGCAGAAGTAATGTGTATGTATGAAAGTGAAGATGAAAGCATTTGGGCCGGCAGCGGTTACCAGGGGATAAGCCGGTTTAAAAACGGAAAGCTTTCGAACTGGAATAAAACAGGGTGGCTGAAGGATAATAACTGTGAGGCGCTGGTACCCAGGCCGGACGGAAAACTATACGCCTGCACCGAAAATGGCGTTACCCTGATTGATCCTGCTGCTGCTGAACCAATGGTTGCCCATTACCCTTTTCAAAAAAAGTTTTCGAGGGCGCCAGAACTTTTTGGCGGGTATTATGGAGGCAATTCAGTGTATTGGTTTTACGGGAGCCGTGGATTGTATTGTCTGAAGAATGGACAGCTGGTCAATGATTCTATCCTGGGAATGCCGGTAACAGATCTTTATATCAATAAGATCATCAGTGACAGAAACGGGAATACCTGGGTGGCTACACTGGGAAAAGGATTACTCTGTTGCAGACAGCAGAATGGCCAGCTGGTTTTGAAAAAACAATATGACAACCAAAATGGGTTACCATCCAACAATGCTCTTTCAGTACTGGCTGATAAGCATAACAATATCTGGTGCGGGGATTATATGAGTCTTTCTTTGTTGATAAACCCCGGAATGAATGAGCATCTTTTATCCTTTACCGAAAAAGACGGTTTGCTGGAGTCTTATTACCAGACATTGAAACTTGACCAGCAACGAAATGGCACTATCTGGGCCCTTACCTCAATGGGTGTCGTTTCTTTTCATCCCGACAGCATCATACTGAATGATAAAGCACCTGTTCTGTTGTTGAACAAAATAATTTCAGCCGGCGGGAAATATGAGCATACTTCACAGCATCTTTCTTTTAAAAGAGGTGTTGTTCAGATTCATTATACCGCTGTTTCCTTAACGGATCCTTCTGCAGCCAGGTATGCCTACCGGGTAAAAGAAAAGGATAGTAACTGGGTCTATACCAATAACAGGGTTGCTGATCTTAACTTTTTGCCTCCGGGTACTTACACTTTCGAACTAAAGGCCAGTAACAATAACAATGTGTGGGTAAATGAGCCCCTGCAATTCAGCTTCACTATTCTTCCGGCTTTTTGGCAAACCTCGTGGTTCATACTGATGGTTGTTTTAATTATTGCAGTTATTGTTTATTGGTTTTTCAGGCGACGAATAAGAGATATAAAAAGAAAAGCGGCTATAAAACAACAGGTAGCTGAACTGGAGGCCAAAGCTATCCGGGCACAAATGAATCCGCATTTTATTTTCAATTCACTTAACGCTATACAGGAAAGTATTGTTACAGAAAAGGTGGATGTGGCATATGATTATCTTTCCCGTTTTTCCAAATTGCTGCGGATGATACTGGATAACTCGGAAAAAACCATGGTACCGCTTAGCAGCGAACTGGAAACAGTCCGTTTGTATTTATCGCTGGAAGCAATGCGCTTCAGCCAATCATTTACATACACCATCGAAGCAGGAGAAAATCTCGAAAAGGATGATATTTATATTCCGTCATTATTGCTTCAGCCTTTCGCCGAAAATGCGATCTGGCATGGGCTTATAAATAAAGAAGGAGAAAAGAAACTGCTTATTCGTTTTGAAGAAAAGAATAATGTGCTGGAATGTGTAATTGAGGATAATGGAGTTGGAAGAACAAAAGCGGCAGCAATCAAACAGCAAAAGCTTGGGGCTGCAAGGTTTGCCTCGAAAGGCACAAGACTTGCAATCCAAAGAATAGAGATATTGAACAGGGAGCGGCCGGGTTCTGCCAGTATTGAAACAATTGACCTGGTTGATGAAGCAGGAACCGCTGCAGGAACAAGAGTTGTTATTAGATTAGCTACTGAACAGCTGCATAAAAATGAATGACGACCATGATTAAGATATTGATCATTGATGATGAGCAGTCTGCAGGACGCATCCTTAAAGTGCTGATCGAAAAGCATATTCCGGGAGAAAAGCGGATTGAAGTATCGAATGATCCTGCTGAGGCATTGCAAATACTGAAAACATACCAACCTACCCTGGTAATGCTGGATATTGAAATGCCGGGCATGAACGGGTTTGATTTTTTAAACAGGGCCAGCGAATGGGATTTTGATGTCATTTTTACAACTGCCTATGACAAATATGCCATCAAGGCTATCCGCTTCAGTGCTTTGGATTACCTGCTGAAACCGGTTGATATAGTTGAGCTTCAAAATGCTGTCAACAGGCATATTGTCAAGCAACAGGTGCCGCCCAAAGAAAACAGGCAACTGGTCAATAATTTAATATATAACCTGCAGCAAAAAGACCAGCAGCAGTTCAAACTTGCCTTATCAACCAGCGAAGGCATATTCTTATATGATCCAAAAGATATCATTGCACTCGAAGGAAGCAGTAATTACACCCGGTTCTTTTTTGCAGAGCATAAGCCGCTTATAGTAGCCAAAACGCTTAAGGAGTATGAGGATATATTGACGGAACACCAGTTTTTGAGAGTACACAAATCTTACCTGATCAATAAACTACATGTGCTGAAAGTAGACCGTGATGGCATTCTCGAAATGAGTAACCGGCAGCATATACCTATATCCCGCCGTCGCAAAACAGAGATATTGCAATGGTTTGGAAAAAAATAAGAGGCTGTCTCAAAAGTATTTTTTTGCCACAAAGGAGTCACGAAGGAAAGAAAAATTGATTTGCAATTCTTTGAGCCTTCGTGGCTATTCATTGACTCTAAACTTTTAGGACAGCCTCTTCCTTCTTCACGATTCTTTTGATATATGGTGGTTTAAGATTTTCAAATCACCCGATGGCGTCCATTGTGACGGAAGCGGAACATGTCGCGGCGGGCATCTGCTTTCAGGCGATGAATTCTTACTCTTTCTGCCGGGGTAACTATTCCATCCCTGCGGGCATTACGTTGTACCATATTGAGGCGAACAGCATCTTTTCTCAGGTGCATACGTTCTAATCTTGTTATCTCACCACTGCGAAAACCCTGGTGGGTTCTGTATTTGCGAATGCGGTCGCCGGGGCCACGCTGGGCCGAAACGGTTAATACAGTAAAAACTAAAACCAGGCTAAGGACTAAAATCTTTTTCATTTTTTGGGTATTTGTTTTTAAGACAGGAAAGGATGTCCGGGGTTTAATGAGGAGGATATGCATCAGAATATTTCTGACTGAATAGCCTTTATGCGAAATGTTTTCCGGTGGTACTTGCACTGGCCAAACTGCCCCATTGCCTTAATGTGACTGGTTGTGCCATAGCCTTTATTATTGATCCAGTCGTAATGCGGAAACTCTTCATGCAGTTGCAGCATGTATTCATCCCGGTAGGTTTTGGCTAAAATGCTGGCAGCAGCAATGGACGCAAATGTGGCATCACCTTTTACAATACAGCGGTGGGGTGTTCTTTTGTATTTGATAAACCGGTTGCCGTCAACCAGTAATAGTTGTGGTTTTGCTTTCAACTGGTCCAATGCCTGATGCATGGCTTTAAAAGAAGCTTTCAGGATATTGATACGGTCAATTTCTTCATTGTCAATACTGGCCACTGCAAAGGCAAGCGCCGATTCCTCAATAATACTTCTTAGTTCGTTCCTGTTTTTTTGGGTTACCTGTTTGGAGTCGTTCAACAATGGATG
>CAYPBW010000085.1:0-2439 GCA_964409055.1 uncultured Chitinophaga sp.
TATTCTTTATGGAAGGAGAAATGATAAAATAGTTGTTGATTCCAGCTATAAAGTTCTTTTGAAAGATGGCAGCTTTTGCATTTACCGCACTGGGGAATCCCCCGCCGGCTGGGCGGGCGGCTTTGGGATTATTATTGAATTCTGTAAGGGTTAATGCACCGGGAGTCTGGTAATACATATCTGTAAATAATACAGAAGCTGCCAGTTCGTATTTTTCTTTGCTCCATTTTGCCTGCCAGGAAAGATTATCCCTGCGCATATTGGTTTGCACCCGGTAGCCATCGGTCTGGTTATGGGCATAGCTGATGTAGTTCCTGTTGTCTTTATTGCCAAACTTTGCTGACGTAAAAATATTATGCAGGTTATAGCTGCCGGTATTATATTCCAGGCTTGCTCCGGGTTGCCAATAGCCTTCGAAATTATTCAATAGGATTAATCCACCAGTGCCTGCTCCGTACATACTGCCGGATGGCCCCTTGGTAATTTCAATAGAGGAAAAGTTATTCCAGGCGAACTGGTTGAAGTATGTATTGCCGCCGGGATCGGTTACAGGGATACCATTCCAATAGACTTTAATATTCCTTACACCAAAGGGAGATCGCAATGAACTTCCCCGGATATTGATGCGGTAGCTCCCCGGTGATCGTTCTTCCATCCGAACACCAGCTACTGCATTCAACCCGTTTACCATTGAAGTTTTATTGGAAAAATCAGCGATAGCAGCCGATAGCCTGCTTACTGGTATAGCAGAAAATGCAACAGGCTTATTCAATTCAAAGGATTGGATAACGATGCTGTCCAATGTCTTTGTAGAATCCGCTATTTCAGTCTGAGCTTGGCTGAGCAGCAGTTGAAGTGAAAGCATAACATACAGGATGGTCTTCTTCACAGAAACAGGATTTTAGCTGACTTAAAGTTAGAACCTTTTCTTTGTATCTTCAAGCCATGACATCCAGGAACAAGTTAGGACTCTTTGATTTAACCATGATCGTTGTCAGCCTTGTGATTGGTATGGGTATTTTCAGAACCCCTGCCAATGTAGCAGCTGCATCACCAACTCCGCTTATTTTTTTTATTGCCTGGGCAGCGGGTGGCATTGTGGCTTTGTGCGGCGCCCTTACTTATGCTGAGATTGGATCCCGTTTGCCGGTAATGGGAGGTTATTACAAAGTTTTTTCCTATGCTTATCATCCTTCCATTGCCTTTGCTATCAACTGTATTATATTGGTAAGCAATGCGGCTTCAGGGGCCGCTGTAGCTTTGGTAGGAAGTGAGTATATCACCGGAGTTATATTACCACATGCAACCGACAAAGCGTTTATTCAAACTATCCATATAACCATCGCCCTTGCTGCGATAGCAATTTTTTATGGTGTGAATATGCTGGGGCTTCGTTTAAGCGCCAAAACACAGACGGTGCTTACCATCATTAAAATCGGGCTGGTACTGCTGCTGATAACCCCATTATTTTTTGCATCAGGCAGTGATAACGATGTGTCTTCCCTGATTTCTCCTTCCATTGATCCCGGATTTAAAGAATATATCAAAGCTTTTGGTGTAGGATTGGTAGCTGTCAGTTTTACTTATGGAGGCTACCAGCAGACCATCAACTTTGGGGCGGAAGTGGAAAAGCCTAACCGGAATATTCCAAGGGGAATTTTCATGGGTATTTTTATCATCATTACCCTTTACCTTACTATTAACTATGCTTATGTAGAGGTTATTGGTTTTGAAGAGCTGAAAACCAGCAAGAACATTGCGGCGATCATGGCGTCCAAAATTTTCGGAGTGCAGGCAGAGAGGGTTTTATCTGTTTTGCTGTTTTTGAGTGTACTGGCTTATATCAATGTTTTACTCTTAAGTAATCCCCGGGTGATGGTGGCCATGAGTGAAGATAAAATACTGCCGGCTGCTTTTCAGCAACGAAACAGCCGGGGCGCCCTTACCCTGGCCCTGACCTTATTTGCCATGATTGCAGCCCTGATTGTTTTTTGGGCCAAAGAATTTGATACCCTTTTAAGCTTTACTATTTTTCTTGATTGTTTCGGTATGGTGCTTTCTGCAGGCAGTATTTTTATTATCCGAAAAAGGACAGCTCATTTGAATGGCACCGGTATATACAGTATGAGATTCTATCCATTGCTGCCCCTTGTCTTTATAGCAGCCTATTCATTTGTAGCCATCAGCCTGCTTATCAATGAAACCAAATTATCACTGATTGGGCTGGGTGTACTGGCCGGCTTTATTCTTATTTATTTTGCCGTGAAGGCCTTACGACCCGGCCATCCACAAAATTCCTGATATGGATATTTCACAAATCATCAATGAACTGGGGGAAGACCGGGAGCATTATTTCAACGCTATTGCTCCGCCCATTATACAAACCAGCAATTTTGCTTTCAAAAAGGTAGCAGATCTTTCAAAGGCATTTGAAGATGA
>CAYPBW010000085.1:2539-5084 GCA_964409055.1 uncultured Chitinophaga sp.
GGGAGGGTACCTGTATAGCCGCGGTCTAAATCCGACTGTTGATATACTGCGCAAAAAACTGGCGGCTTTGGATGGGGCGGAGGATTGCCTTGTGTTCAACAACGGGGCTGCGGCCATTTTCGCAGGTATTTTTGCCCATATTAAATCCGGCGATCATATTGTTTCGGTAAAGGCGCCTTATACCTGGGTGCAGCGAATGTTTGATGTGATATTACCCCGGTTCAACGTAAGTGTTACTTATATTGATGGAACCACTATTGATAACTGGAAGAATGCCACCAAAGAAAATACAAGCTTTTATTACCTGGAATCTCCCAACAGCTGGGATTTTGCGATTCAGCCGATCCGTGAAGTGGCCACTTTTGCAAAAACAAAAGGCATTACCACATTAATTGATAACAGCTATTGTACACCCTTGTATCAAAAGCCCATAGAAATGGGGATAGATATGGCGATGCAAACAGCCACCAAATATATCGGCGGGCATAGTGATACACTGGGAGGGGTGCTTTGTGGTTCTCATGCTATGATGAAAAAAATATTTGACAGTGAATACCTGAATATCGGCAGCGGCATTCAGCCTTTCAACGCCTGGCTGATGATCCGGGGATTGAGGACGCTTCCGGCAAGGATTGAAAGAATAACAAAATCTACCGCAACAGTTGTTTCATTCATGAAACAGCACCCAAAGGTGGAATCCCTCATTTTCCCGCTTGATGAAAGCTTTCCCCAGTTTGCACTGGCCAAAGAACAAATGAAAGGGGCCTGTGGGCTATTCACTTTTACCCTTAAAACAGGTAAAAGAGATAGTATTGTGCAATTTTGCGAATCACTGAAACATATTATGATGGCTGTTAGCTGGGGCGGGCATGAAAGCCTGGTGATACCCAAATGTGCTGGTATTCCGGTGGCGGAATTTGACCCTTCCAACAGAGAGCACCGGTATATCCGTATGTATGTAGGATTAGAAGATCCGCATTACCTTATTGCTGACCTGGAGCAGGCACTCAGCAGTATTTAAAAACCTTCTGTAAAAAATCATAAGGAGGGCCCTTTAATCATACTATTTTTGCAGCCTATGAAAAGGAGCCTTATGCTGGCCACTGCGTTGATGATATTTGTCTTATCATCCGGCCAGGAAAAATGGGATATCAGGAGATGCGTTGAACATGCTATCAAAAACAATATTTCTGTCAGGCAAACTGATTTGCAAAGCCGTTTTTCTGCATTAACCTACCAGCAGAATAAATCATCCCGGTTGCCCACCCTCAATTTTGGAAGCAGCGCCGGTTACCGGCTTGGCCGTTCCGAAAATCCTACAACGGGTGTACTGGAGGACAATAATTTTTTTAATCTTGGGATGCAATTGCAATCGCAGGTAACTATTTTCAACTGGTTTTCCCGCAAGAACACTATTGAAGCCAGCCGTTTGAGCTGGGAAGCAGATAAAGAACAGCTTAAAAAATCACAAGACGATATTGCCCTGAATGTGGCTGTGGCCTACCTGCAGATATTACTGGCAAAAGAACAAGTCAATATTGCGAAAGTACAGGTAGCACAAACTTCAACCCAACTGGAAACAACCAGGAAGAGAGTAGAAACAGGTGTTTTGCCCGAACTGAATGCCGCAGAACTGGAGGCCCAGTTGGCAAGGGACAGTTCAAGTCTTGTATCAGCTGAAGCATCTGTACAGCAGTTTTTATTGCAGATGAAAGCCCTGCTGAATTTAGATGCAGGAACAGCTTTTGATATTGAAACACCCCCGGTATCATTGATACCCATCGAACCGCTGGCCGATTTGCAACCTGATGCTGTGTATGCGCTGGCCATTGGAACCATGCCCCAGCAAAAAGTAAACCTGCTGCGCATACAATCCGCACAGAAATCTGTTGCTGCTGCTAAGGCAGCTTTGTATCCCACGATATCTGCTTTTGGAAGCCTGAGTACGAATGCTATTTCTTTTAAGAAACCTATTTACGAACAGATACTTAACGGGTATGCGCCAACAGGGGCCCGGGCCAATGCTGGTGGGGGAACGTTTTATCCGGTTGAAGTTCCCGATTTTATCGACGGGAGTAATGTGGTAGGATATTTTAAACCGGGCAGTGTTCCCCGGCAGTTCAGTAACAATTTTGGCCAGAGTATCGGCATTGGTTTGAATGTGCCCATTTTTAACGGCCGGTCTGCCCGCACTGCGTGGGAACGTTCAAAACTGACTGTTCAGCAATGGCAGTTGCAAAAAGAACAGGGCGACATGCAGCTGAAGCAGGATATTTATAAAGCATATACTGATGCCACTGCTGCGATACAAAAATTCAATGCGGATAAGAAAGCAGTGCAAACTGCTGAGAAGGCTTATGAATTTGCGAATAAAAGATATGCGCTGAATTTGTTGTCTACCTACGACCTGGTGAACAGCCAGAACAATGTGCTGCGGGCAAAGATCCAGGCTTTGTATTCGCAGTTTGATTATGTTTTCAAAATGAAATTGCTGGAATTTTACCGGGGCCAGGGTCTAAAACTTTAAATCACTTCAGATCATGAA
>CAYPBW010000085.1:5184-12156 GCA_964409055.1 uncultured Chitinophaga sp.
AAAGCGATGGGAGGAAGCGGCAGCAGTACGGAGAAAGTAGCTACAGAAAAGGCTGCTAAAAGAACAATTATTGAGACGGTGAATGCCAGCGGAAAGATCTTTCCAGAAGTGGAAGTAAAGATCAGCCCGGATATTTCAGGAGAGGTGACGGAGCTGAATGTGGAAGAGGGAGATAGTGTGAAAAAAGGCCAGATACTTGCCCGAATCTATGCAGACATTTATGCATTGCAGAGAGACGAGGCCGCATCAAGGGTTAATCAATCCAGTGCTACCGTGGATAACAGCCAGGCTGCCCTTGAGTCATTAAGGGCTAATATGGAGCTGGCACAACAAACTTTTGACCGCTATAAGAAGTTGTATGACGATAAGGTGATTTCCAAAGCAGAACTGGAGCAATATGAAACTACGCTTCGTTCGGCCAAAGCCAATTACACAGCAGCGCAACAAAATATCAAAAGCCTTAAAGCCGGGGTGCAAAGTACACAGGTTGGTCTGAGCCGGGCCAACAAAGACCTTAGCAGGACTGTACTTACGGCGCCAATGGACGGTGTTATTTCTTCGCTCAAGATCAAAAAAGGAGAAAGGGTTGCCGGTAACAGTTTCAATATTGGTACAGAGATGATGACAGTTGCGGATATGGCAGTGCTGGAAGTAAGGGTGGATGTAGGGGAGAATGATATTGTAAAAATAAATATCGGCGACTCTGCGGATGTGGAAGTGGATGCCTACAATAACCGAAAGTTCAAAGGTGTAGTGACTAAAATTGCCAGCAGTACCAAAACTTCTGCTGCTTCACTTACTGCTAATGATGTTACCAATTATGAGGTTAGAATACGTTTGGATAAGTCTTCTTACCAGGACCTGGCGGGTAAAACATTCCCTTTCCGGCCCGGTATGAATGCCAGTGCTGATATTAAAACCAAAAGAGTAGATAATGTACTGGCTGTTCCTATCGGCGCTGTAGGTGCCAGGGTGAAGGGCAGTGATAAGAGCATGGCCGATAAACAGAAAGAGGAGAAAGAAAAGCAGGGTGCCGATGCAGATGTGACCGTAGAAGCCGGTGGAGGTGATGAACTCGAGGAAGTAGTATTTGTATTACAAAAGGACGGAACTGTGAAGAAAGCAGTGGTAAAAACAGGTATACAGGATATCAATTATATTGAAATACTCAGCGGATTAAATGCCGGTGATGAAGTGGTGTCTGCACCTTATAATGCGATCAGCAAGACACTGAAAGACGGAGCCAAGGTGAAAGTGGTGGAGAAGGAAAAACTATTTGAGAAATAAGAGAACTTCGGTTATTGTAAATTGAAAGAAACAGGGAGCGGCTTCCGGCAATTTCAAAACACTTGACCGCCAGTCCGAAATCATATAACTGTTACCTTTATCCCACTAATCCTGATTAATCCAATGAATCATGGTTCTGCGTTTGGTATAATAGGCAACGGCAGCTGGGCTACGGCACTGGCCAAGATTCTAACTGATAACCGTCATCCCATTAACTGGTGGATACGGAATACCGAATCTATCGCCTATTTCAAAAAGCATCATCACAATCCCCATTACCTGCGTACAGCGGGGTTTGATATCTCCTTGCTGAATATGTCTGCTTCTGTAAAAGAAGTAGTGAGCCAGTCCAATGTAATAGTTGTGGCGGTTCCTTCTGCCTATGCCGAAGACGCCTTAAAGGAATTGACAGCGGAGGACTGGGCAGGGAAGAAAGTGATTTCAGCTATTAAAGGCCTTTTGCCTGACCGTAATATCCTGTTGAATTATTACCTGCAGGAGAAATTTACTGTGCCCCTGGAAAATTATTTTGCCGTGCTGGGGCCCTGTCATGCGGAAGAGGTGGCAGCTGAAAAATTATCTTATCTCACTTTTTCAGGAGTTGATACTCAAACAGCTTCAGAACTGGCTGCACATTTTACTACCTCTTATATCAATACAATCGTCAATCATGATATTTTAGGCGTACAGTATGCGGCTGTATTAAAAAATATCTATGCATTGGGTGCGGGTATTGCACATGGCCTGGATTATGGTGATAATTTCCTGAGTGTTTATATAGCCAATGCCGCTGATGAAATGGCTGGCTTTCTCAAAAAATTCGGCGCTGAACATATAACTGTTGGTGAGCATGATGGAGAAGACCCGGTTACCCATCGTAAAACACCTAATTATGCAGCTTCTGTTTATTTGGGTGATTTGCTGGTTACCTGTTATTCATTGTACAGCCGTAACCGCACTTTTGGTAATATGATCGGCAAAGGATATTCCGTTCAGTCAGCACAGTTAGAGATGAACATGGTGGCAGAAGGTCATAATGCCGCCCGTTGTATTTATAATATCAATCAGGAAGTGAATGCAGCAATTCCTATTGCTGAAACTATCTACGAGATACTTTGGGAAAATGTTAAACCGTCGGAAGGGTTTAAACGCATAGAACAGGGGCTTGTCTGAAGGGTAAAACAGACCCTATGCCACTCTCGTACCATGGATTTGCGCCTTCGGCTATTTTGATTATGACCGCTTGTCTCGTTATCAGGCAAGTATACCTCTATAGCCGCCAGCGATCAGCCAAACGATAATTTTTGGATCCCTGTTCCGGCAAATGCAGTAAAATTTTAACTTCACTGCCTCTAAACCGATGCTCCATGATCCAGTTTTTCCAGGTATTGTTTTTGATTGCGGCAGTGGTACTGATTGTACTGAATGTCCTTGACTACAACAAATGGGCAGAAAGCAGAAAAGAAGGAGCCACCAAACCCCATCCCATTAAATGGTTCAATTTTGTGCTCACTTCCTTGGTGGCGGTAGGCTGTGTGCTGAATATCATTGTGGCCTGGATCAAGAAAGGTTAAACTAAGCCAAACTTTTCTTATTTAATTAATGCCACAGAAGCACTGAAACACAGAGATATTCAGTGCTTCTGTGTTTCAGTGGCTTTCACTATCCTGAATTTCCTTAATTAAACCAGAGAACAGATAGTTGCTATCCGGGTTCGTATAAAATTGGTCGTGTCAAAAGAATAATGCTGCTGCAATCCCATCTGCCAGAAGTTTGCCTTCCCGGGTTAAGATAAGGTGATTGTTTTCCCGTTTTATTAAGGCAGCTTCAAGATATCGTTTACTTTTTTGAAGTATGCTGTCTGCCTCATCCTTGCCCAGTTTTTTTAAGTCAATGCCTTCTGTTGTACGTAATGCTGTCATGATATACTCATTCAGTTGCTGCGTTGCGGTCAGCTCTTCTTTTTCAAACGGAACTTTTCCTAACCGGACAGATTCTATATATATATTGTTATTGGCAATATTCCATTGCCTGGTTGTTCCGTTAAATGAATGTGCTGAAGGGCCGATGCCCAAATAGTGTTTACCGCTCCAGTAAGAAGAATTGTGCCTGCTTCTCCAGCCCGGCAGGGCAAAGTTGGATATCTCGTAATGATCATAACCGGCTTTTTCCATCCATTCCATCAGCAGGAGAAACTGCTCTGATTGTTTATCCGGATTTACATCTTCTTTCTTTTTTTGCCGTATCAGCTTGTCCAGTGGCGTTTTTGGTTCCACCGTTAATGCATAGCAGGATAGATGCGGTATGTTTAACCCAATAACGGTCTCTACATTTTGTTTCCACTTTTCATTGGTCAGCCCCGGTGTGCCGTAAATCAGGTCAACAGTGATGTTGTCATAATACTTTTTGGCTAATACTAAACTTTCTTTAGCCTGTTGCGCATTGTGTGCCCTGTTCATCCACAGAAGGTCTTCTTCAAAAAAACTTTGGATGCCGATACTCAGGCGGTTGATGCCGGCTTCTTTCCAGGCAACTAGTTTTTCTTCTGTAATATCATCAGGATTTGTTTCCAGTGTTATCTCAGGGCTGGCAGTAACCTGGAAAAAGCGCCTGATCTCGTCTATAATCAATACTACATCTTCACTATTCAATAAAGAAGGCGTACCGCCGCCAAAATAAATTGTTTCAACCTTTTCATTCCGGAGGTAATCTTTTTGCAGGCTTATTTCTTTTGTCAATGCCTTTACCAGGTCATCTTTATAATGAAGTGAGGTAGTAAAATGAAAATTGCAGTAATGGCATTTTTTCCGGCAAAAGGGTATATGGATATAAATGCCCGCCAAAGTTGTTTGCTATTAATTAAATAATTTAGTGACTTATAAAATATCCGGGCGAAAAGCCAGATGCTGAAAACAAGACTGCAAATATCGGTGTTCATCCTGCTTCTGGCGGCCAATTCCCTGTTTGGACAGAACAAATACCAACTGGTATTCAAGGGAGCTGATAGTTTATCGGCGGCTACTATACCTAAGCTTGGATTGACCAGCAGTTTCACTTCACCCATGAATAGCACGGAATATGTTTACAACCTTGTTGCTTTACTTCAGGCAAAAGGATATGTAACGGCCTCGATAGACAGCCTGCAAGCAAAGGGGGATACTACTTTTATACAGTTATATACCGGCAATCTTTATCGCTGGGCACAGTTAACCGCCAGCGGTGTTGATGATAAGTTGCTGGGTGCGGTGGGCTGGCGACCCAACATGTTTGACAACAAGCCGATGGATTTTTCGCAGGTAAAAACCTGGCAGGAACGTTTCCTGAACCAACTTGAAAACACCGGCTATCCTTTTGCCAAAGTGTATTTAGATAGTTTCATGCTGGATGAAGATAAAGTGACGGCATTGCTTAAAGTGAACAAAGGTCCTTTGTATAAGATCGATAGTATCCGGGTGTATGGCAATGCAAAGATCTCGAACAATTACCTGCAACGATATCTTGATATTCCCAATGGCAGTATATACAGCAAGGAAAAACTGCTGCGTATCAATAAAAAGATCCGTGAACTCACCTATGTGGAGGAAGAGAAACCATCGGATCTTACGATGCTGGGTACCGGCTCGGTTTTAAATATGTACCTGAAACAAAAGAAGAGCAGCCAGATCAATATACTGGTTGGCTTTTTGCCCAATAATGATCAGCTCGCATCCAAAAAAATGCTGATTACCGGAGAGGGAAACCTGAACCTGAAAAATGCATTGGGCTCCGGCGAAACCATCGGGTTGAATTTCCAGGCTTTACAGGTGGAATCTCAACGATTGAATTTCTTGTACCAGCATCCCTATTTATTCCGTTCTCCTTTCGGGCTTGATTTTGCCTTTGATATGTTTCGTAAGGACAGCTCTTTTGTGAATGTAAACTTCCAGATCGGTGCACAGTATGTATTAAGCACTAACCAGGCAGGCAAGGTGTTCTTTCAGCGGTTATCTACTATTTTAAACCAGGGCGGGGTAAACGGGCCGCAGGTGATACAAACCAGAAGGCTGCCTGCCGCAGCGGATGTAAGTTCAATGGCGGCAGGTGTGGATTATGAATTCAATAATACGGATTACCGTTTTAACCCGAGAAAAGGGAATGATATCAGGGTTATTACTTCAGTGGGTACTAAAAAGATCAAAAAGAACAATGAAGTCCTGGATTTAAAAGACCCCAGTGACCCAAGTTTCAACTTTGACCGCTTGTACGATACAGTCAAGCTGAAAACCTACCAGTTTCGCCTTCGCATAGCAGCGTCCAGGTATTTTCCATTGGGGAACCAGCGCAGCACTGTAAAAACAGCTTTGAACGGTGGTTTTTTTCAAAGCGGCAATATTTTCCGCAATGAATTGTTCCAGATCGGCGGTTATAAACTGTTGCGGGGTTTTGATGAAGAAAGCCAGTACCTGTCACAGTTTGCCGTGGCTACGGTGGAATACCGGTATTTGGTGGGGCAAAATTCTTTTTTCTTTGTGCTGGCAGATGGTGGCTGGGGCCGGGATGCCAGCCGCGGGCAGCAACTGGATTATACTTATTTCGGCACCGGCCTGGGCCTGGCTTTTGAAACCAGGGCCGGTATTTTTAACCTGGCATGGGCTATTGGTAAACGAAATGATACAGAATTCAACCTGCGGCAATCAAAAATTCATTTCGGGTTTGTGAACTATTTCTAAAAGAAGAACTGATTAGTTACTGACTTCAATATTTTTGTGCTACAACTCCACTGATTGAACCGGTTCAACATTTTGCTTTGTTGCTTTTTATCTTTTACAGCAGTTGCTCAATTGCCTGCAGATACCGCTTTACCGGCACCTCCGGATTCATTACTGCAAACTGGCAGCACCGCCACAACAGATACTATTGCTTTATCTGTTACCAAGGCGGATTCTGTTTCCTCAAAACCCAAAAACGATTCTGCATGGGTTATTAGTTCTGATATTATCAATAACCCGGCAAAGCTTAGTAAACTGATACTTGATCAACATCCTTATTTTGATTTTAAAACAAAAGCGGCATCGCCCCCCGTATCAGAAAAAAGGGTAGTGGAAGGCAAGGAACTCTTGTTTTACCTGCTGGTGTTTCTGTTAATCGTATTTGCCGTATTACGACAGTTATTTCCCAAATACTTCATTGACTTGTTCCGGCTCTTCTTCCGGACTACCCTGAAGCAACGCCAGATCAGGGAGCAGTTGATGCAAACCCCATTGCCCTCCCTGATGCTGAATGGTTTTTTTGTAATCAGCGCCGGCTTGTACATCAGTTTTTTATTGCAGCATTTTTCTGTCAGTCCGGTGGAAGATTTCTGGCTCATGTTTTTTTATGCCTCCATCGGTCTGTCGGTTGCTTATTTTGTCAAGTTTGTAGGGCTAAAAGTCTCAGGCTGGCTATTCAATATGAGTGAGGCGGCCGATTCCTATGTGTTTATTGTTTTTATCATCAATAAAATGATCGGTATACTGCTGCTTCCGTTTTTAGTTATCCTTGCTTTCTCCGTTGGGAATGTGTACACGGTGGGGCTTACCTTGTCCTGGTGCTTGTTGGGAGGCCTGTTAATTTACAGGCTTATTTTGTCGTTTGCAGCTGTCCGTAATCAAGTCAGGGTCAACCTTTTTCATTTTTTTCTTTATCTCTGTGCTTTTGAGATTGCCC
>CAYPBW010000086.1:0-12135 GCA_964409055.1 uncultured Chitinophaga sp.
TTGTCTTCACTTTCGGTTGGTTCAATCATGATAGTTCCGGGTACAGGAAAGCTCATTGTGGGTGCATGAAATCCATAATCAATCAGCCGTTTGGCCACATCTTCAGCTTCAATTTCTGCACTTTTTTTGAACGGTCTCAGGTCAACAATAAATTCATGGGCACAGGTGCCGTTTGTTCCCAGGTATAAAATATCATAAGCTCCCTGTAATCTTGCCCGCATGTAGTTGGCATTCAGGATAGCATATTCAGTAGCTGCTTTCAATCCATCAGGTCCTAACATACGGATGTACCCGTAGCTTATAAGAAGTATGGAGGCGGAGCCATAAGGTGCTGCAGATACTGCATTGCTGGTTCCATCTGCAACATGACCTGGTAAATGTTTAGCCAGGTGTGCTTTTACACAAATAGGGCCCATGCCTGGACCGCCTCCACCATGTGGAATCGCAAATGTTTTATGCAGGTTCAGGTGGCAAACATCTGCACCAATCAAGCCCGGAGCAGTAAGACCAACCTGTGCGTTCATATTGGCTCCATCCATGTAAACCTGTCCGCCATGCTGATGAATAATTTCAGTGATCTCTTTTACTGTTTCTTCATAAACTCCATAGGTGCTGGGATAAGTAATCATAATACCAGCCAGTTCATTGCTGTATTGAGCGGCTTTCGCTTTCAGGTCTTCAACATCAATGTATCCGTTATCCAATGCTTTTACTACTACTACTTTCATACCTGCCATTACTGCAGAGGCCGGATTGGTGCCATGCGCAGAAATAGGTATCAGCATCACATTACGGTGATGGTCACCATTGGCTTCATGGTAATTACGAATGGTTAAAAGACCGGCATATTCTCCCTGTGCACCACTATTGGGCTGCAGGCTACAGGCATCAAATGCAGTGATCTCGCAGAGATATTTGCTTAATTCATCAATGATGAATTTATATCCTTCGGACTGATCCGCTGGTGCAAAAGGGTGCATTCTGAACCAGTGGTTCCAACTAAGCGGCATCATTTCAGACGCTGCATTCAGTTTCATGGTACAACTGCCCAGTGAAATCATTGAAGTATTTAAGGAAAGGTCTTTGTTTTCCAGGTGCTTGATATACCTCATCATCTGGCTTTCGCTGTGATATGTATTGAATACCGGGTGCGTTAGGTAAGCTGAAGTTCTGACAAGACCTGCCGGCAGGCGGTTTAGTTCAGCGTCCTGTGGAATATCAAAAGCAACAGGGTCTGTGTCATTTTCAAAACAATTGATCAGGTCAAAAAGATCGGCTACCTCTGTGGTTTCATCCAGGGAGATTCCAATCAGGTCATTGCTTAAATAGCGGAGATTGATTTGTTGTTTTTCAGCTTTTTGCCGGATAACATTAATATCAGGCACTTTTACGGTAAGGGTATCAAAGAAGTTTTCTGCGAGCAATTCAAAGCCCCTTTCTTCTATAGCGTCGGCCACGGTTTGAGTCAGCAATGCTATTCTCTTTGCAATGTTTTTAAGGCCGGTGGGGCCATGATAGACTGCATACATGGCAGCCATATTTGCCAGCAAAGCCTGGGCAGTACAAATATTTGAGGTTGCCTTTTCCCTCTTGATATGCTGCTCTCTTGTTTGGAGAGCCATTCTTAATGCCCGGTTACCTTGTGCATCAATACTAATTCCGATAATTCTGCCTGGCATGCTTCTTTTGAAGTCATCTTTTGCCGCAAAGAAAGCTGCATGTGGTCCTCCATATCCAAGCGGTACACCAAAACGCTGGGCTGAACCAACAGCTACATCTGCTCCCAGTTCACCGGGCGGAGTGAGCAGTGTTAGTGCAAGCAGATCAGTTGCCATTACAACAAAGGCACCTGCTCCGTGAACTGTACTTATAAAATCCTGGTAATCCTCAATAGATCCCTTGTCATTGGGATATTGAACTATTGCACCAAAAAAGCTATCGTTTATGGTTGCTGTTTTATAATCTCCTTCTACTATCTCTATTCCTACGGGAACAGCCCTGGTCAGCAATACATCCTTTGTTTGAGGAAATATTTCTTTATCAACAAAAAATTTAGGTCTTTCTATGTGGTCTTGTCTGTTTAACGTATTAAAGAACATCGTCATTGCTTCAGCAGCGGCGGTCGCCTCATCGAGTAAGGATGCATTTGCGATAGGTAATCCCGTAAGATCGCTTACCATTGTTTGAAAATTCAACAGGCTTTCCAGTCGTCCTTGTGATATCTCTGCCTGGTAGGGGGTATACTGTGTATACCATCCCGGGTTTTCGAATATGTTTCGAAGGATCACCGATGGTGTGATCGTATCATAGTATCCTTGCCCGATGTAGTTGATAAAAACTTTATTCTTCAGGGACACTTCTTTTATGTGTTTCAGGTATTCATTTTCAGTCAGTGCAGCAGGTACATGCAAAGCCTTTTGCATGCGGATGGAGGCAGGCACGGTTTTTTCAACAAGTTCTTCCATACTCTTAACGCCAATAGTTCGTAACATCTGGCGGGTAAAATGTTCATTAGGTCCGATGTGGCGGGTGGCAAATTCGTTAGCCTGTTGTTCAAAGAGAGTCATAAAAGGTAGTGTTTTTTATAGGGTTGATGGTTCATGAGCTTTTTTGGCAATCATGGCCGATCAACAAAATCTTCTTATGCGCAGCAAAGTTACGGGGTGGTATTCAGAAAAAAGGTGAGTTGTGAAGAGAGGTGGATAATAAATAGCTGGTTCGGCCAACAGTTCTGTTATTCCCGGGGGACGAAATTGTAAATTGCGGTATGCAAAAGGACGTACTTACCAATTGGCAAAAAAAGTCAGGGGAGCGACAAAAATTATATAAGCAATTTCTGCAAAGGGCAAAAAAGAACGATGTTCTGCGGCTGCTTCCGGAACTCCACGATGAGGCTGTTTCGAAAATAGATTGCCTTCAGTGTGCCAATTGCTGTAAAAATTATTCTCCAAGATTTAAAACCCCTGATGTTAAGCGAATCAGCAGGCACCTGGGGATGCGGGAGAGTGAGTTTATTGATGTTTACCTGAAAGTGGATGAAGAAGGGGATTTTGTTGCCAAAACGCTTCCTTGTCCCTTTCTGGGCGCAGGCAACTATTGCTCCATTTATGACCAGCGACCATCTGATTGCCAGCGATTTCCCTACACGGATGAGGATGTTATTGTGAAGCGTCCGGCACTTACCTTGAAAAATTCTACTTTTTGCCCAATTACCTACTATGTACTGGAGGGATTATTGGCCGAAAAAAAATAATACGACAAAATGGATTATTTTTTTGCAATATGTCGTAAATTTGTAGAAAGCATACAGGATGAAAAAATCCAGTACAATAAAAAAAGGCAAGGAATACGCTTTAAGACAAGACGAAATCACTTCAATGGCAGAAGAGCCGGCCGTTAAGTATAAATCATTGAATGTAATTCTCGGCGGTAAACAATCAATTACCCAACCTGTTTCCGGAGATTTTGACCTTATTGCCCTCACCCGGGAAGGTATCAAGAAGTCATCATTAAAATCGTTGGCTGCCCATTTGGGGATTACTTTGGAAGTGATGAGCCGTTTATTGCACAGTTCTCACCGAAATATACAACGTAAAGATGAGGATGAATTGCTCGATACCCTAAAAACAGAGAAAGTACTGGAACTGGCTGCCTTTGCCCAGCGGGGCATAGATGTTACCGGTTCAAAAGAAGCATTTATTGAATGGCTGCATAGCCCTCTTGTTACACTTAACAATAAAAGCCCCCTTGATTTTCTTGACACATCATTTGGTATCCAATTGCTTCAAAAATTATTGGGAAGGCTGGAGCAGGGTGTATACTCATAAGAAAGGCAAACATTATTTTAGAATAGTCATGGAATTATACCGGATAGCACAGGAGAAGTATGCAGAAGACCTGTCGGGTAATGGTGCCCGGTTGTTTGGTGGCCGGTGGAATAGTGAAGGCCAGTTTGCTCTCTATACTTCCTTTACCCGTTCGCTTGCCCTGCTGGAAACATTGGCGCACACACCAGCTAAGCTTTTACAGGTAAAGACTTACCTGCTCATTACCCTTTTGATACCGGATGCGGCTGGGATTCAGACAATAGAAACTAAGAAACTGCCTCATGGATGGGATGATGTTGAAATAAATTCTTTTACTCAAAAAACAGGGGATCAATTTTTAATGGCCAAAAAAAACCTTGTATTGGCTGTACCCAGTGTACTAATTCCGGAAGAACTGAATTATGTTTTGAATCCCCTGCATACTGATTTTAAGAAAGTAAAAATCTTAAATAAAAGAAGGATCCATTTCGATAAAAGGGTGCAGGGTAATTTATAATGTTACTTTGTTGTCAATTCTTCCCAGGCAGCCGTTAATGGCCGTTGTATTCCGTCACCTTTCCATTGATCAGCCGCAGGAATGGCTGTGGCTTTTAAAATCTCTTCTTTTGTTTTCCCGGCTTTTATCTCTGCTTCTACAAATTTCAAAACGCTTCCCAGGTAATCCCTGAATGCCCGAAGATCATCGGCATTGCCGGTAATTTCGTAGCCTGTTCCTGCATGCCCGTAAACAAACGTCGTCTTGCTATCGAACTTATTAAGGGCCTCGTCCAGCACATTCATCCAGCTTTTCATATTAGCCCCGGCACCGCGGTCCACATAGGGATGACGGCGGTTAAATACAAGGTCACCGCAGTGTACAATATTGGCATTTTCAAAATGAATAAAGCTGTCGCCATTTGTATGGCCCGGACCGAAATAGTATAAACGGATTTTCTCTTTACCAAAAGTTCTTGCCCAGGTGTAATTATATGTCAGGTCAGGGTACAACTGCTTGTCTTCTGCTTTATTTTGTTTAGCTGATTTTTCCTGGTTGATCCGGCTATTGTTATGCGCCAGCACATTTTCAACCAGGTCTTTAAATGCGATATTACCGCCGCTATGATCGCCATGATGATGCGTATTGATCAAAAGCCTGAAAGGTTTTTCGCTTCTCTTTTTTAGTTCATCAATCAGGTGCTTGCTTTGATCAGGGAATTGTGAATCAACTACTATAGTACCTTCATCAGACAATAAAAAAGCAATAGTACCTCCTCTTTCGGTGAATACACCAACCTTGTCGGTCAGCATTTTTATTTTCCAGGGGTCTTCAAAAAGTGCTTTTAAAATTTGCTGATCCGCAATGGTCAGTGCCCCAAAGCCAAGAGCAGTATGTTGAATGAACTGACGGCGATGCATATCGTTGAATTGTAATGTCAGGAATAAGAGTAACCGATCAATACTCGAATTTACGTAATCCCGGCGCTTTAAACCAGGTAACTATTACAACAAGTAAGGTCATACACCCTCCAAAGATCACTGAAGGAACCATGCCCATTGCCGTGGCAGCTACGCCGCTTTCAAATTGCCCCAGTTCGTTGGAAGAATTGATGAAGATGGAGTTGACAGATGAAACACGGCCACGCATTTCATCGGGTACAAATAACTGAACAATGGTACCTCTTATGATTACACTTACACCGTCAAAAAGACCGCTGGCAAATAATGCAGCAAAACTTAACCAGAAATTCTTTGATATAGCAAATACCAGGATACAAAGTCCAAAACCGGCAACTACATATAATAACGTTTTACCTTGTCTGCCTTTCAATGGATGAGAGGTAAGCCAGGCAATGGCGATAAAATTTCCCATATAAGTGGCAGCCACCAGCCAGCCTAATCCCTGGGGACCCACATGCAGAATGTCATTGGCAAAAGCTGGTAATAATGCAACTGCACCGCCAAAAAGAACAGCAAACATATCAAGGCTCATTGCCCCCAGTAAGGCCTTTTGACGGAAGACAAATTGCAGGCCTTCTTTTACGCCATCCCATGTCTTACTGCTGCCCTGCCAGCTGACGGGTTTTGGTTTTATTTTTTGAAAGAGAAAGAAAGCAATACCCACCAATACACATACAGGTATAAAAGCAATTGTTATGTTAGTATAGCCCATCAGGATGCCGGCTATAGCAGGTCCTGCAACTGCTGCTATCAGCCATACCATACTGTTTACTGAAACAGCTCTTACCAACGATTCAGAAGGAACTAATTGTGCCAAAAAGGCATTAAAGGCTGAGCCGGTAAATGCCCTGACTGCTCCTGTTCCGGCTACAAGCAGGTAAATGGACCATTCTATCACCGCTCTTGAATAGTTTTCCTGCATCCATTTGGAGGTTACTACCAACAAGCCGGCCATAATAAAAAAGTAAAGTGCGATACAAATACTGATCAGCCGGTGCTTGTTGCTCTTGTCCACTTTTACACCGGCGGGTAATGCAAGCAGAATGGCCGGAATTACTTCAGATAGTCCTAAAACACCCAGCGCCAGTTTACTGCCTGTTATCTGGTATAACCGCCAGCCCAACAACACAGGTGTCATTCTCAATCCGGCAATAAAAAGTATACGGGCAATAATAAACCAGGTAAATTCCTGGTTGATAACTGTATTAAAAAGTTTCTTTATAGAAAGTTTTCCGTTCATGGCAACGTAATATAATGCTGGCCATCAGGGTATTCTTTCTCCAATGCATCGTAGATAGCCTGCAGGTGTTTTTCGTTACCCAAAAAATCAGCATTGCTGGCATCGACAAATAACGTCTTTACATTATGCTGCTTGATATAATGTGTATAGGTTTCCTGCAGGTTAAAAAGATAATCGTCAGGAATATTCTGTTCGTAAGAACGGTTTCTTTTTTTGATATTGGCCTGCAGTTTGGAGACCGGTGCATGAAGGTAAATAAGTATGTCAGGTTGTATCAGTTGCTGGTGAATGATATCAAATAATCGCTGGTAAAGCCTGAATTCATCATCCGGCAAGGTGACCTTTGAAAACAACAGGCATTTTGTAAACAGGTAGTCTGAGATAGTCACACTTTGAAACATATCCTTTTGCTGGATAAGTTCTTTTAATTGCTTATAACGTTCTGCCATAAAAAATAACTCTACCGGGAATGCATACTGCTGTGGGTTTTCATAGAATTTGGGTAAAAAGGGATTGTCAGCAAACTCTTCCAGTATCAGGCGGGCATTGTAGTGCTTGCTCAGCAGGTGGGCAAGAGTGGTTTTGCCGGCCCCGATATTTCCTTCTATGGTGATGAAATGATAATTCATGTGCAGGGGCGCAAAATACTTTAAATGCGAAGGTGTATGGCTTAAGCCTGCAAGATTGTGGAAAAAATCAGGAATACTTTTTTACCGGCAGATCGTCTTTGCAATCACTGAGCAGTTCTGTAATTGTTTTTTTGAAAACAGGATGGAGAACATCCGGTGCAATTTCTGCCAGCGGCATAAGGGCAAATTTCCGGTTTTGCATTTCCGGGTGCGGCAACTTCAATAGCCGGTAATCATGTATTTCCTCGTTGAAAAGAAGAATGTCAATATCAATAATCCGGGGTCCGTATTTTTCTTCCCGGGTTCGCCCCATCGTTTTTTCTATTTTAAGCACTTTTCTTATCAGTTGCCGGGCATTAAATACTGTCTGTAATTGCAATGCCTGGTTCAGAAAAGAGGGTTGGTCAGTTTTACCCCAAGCTGCTGTTTCATACAATGAGGAGGCATGAACAATAGTGCCACAATGTTGAGTGATCAGTTCCCTTGCAATAGTGAGATTTTCTTCCCTGTTACCAAGGTTTCCACCTGTAAGTAAATACGCTGTGTTCATATAAGGGCTCAAATATCTTTATTTTAGGATTGAAACAGTAATTAAATACATTTGCTGCCTGATGAAAGAAAGCAGGCAATCTTACAGTCAGTCAAAGGCATTGTGGGCTATCACCCGGGCAAGTTTCAAGGCCATTTTTGCAAACCCAAGTGCCATTATTTTCAGTATTCTTTTTCCCATCATTTTTACGTTGATATTCGGCGCATTTGGTAGCGGCGGCGGCGTTACATACCGTATTGCTTTAACAGCAGACAGCGACACCACCAGCGAATTCTACCAGGGGCTGAAGCAAACGCCGGTCATTCGTATTGTCAGCTTTTCTGACTCAGCTTCCTTGAACAAAGAACTAATAAAAGGAAAGCTAACTGCCATCCTGGCTATACATACCACCAAAGATTCATTGGATAACTCTCATACAACTGTGCAGGTTAGGTCTACAACAGCCAGTGCCAATACCCTTGGTTCTTTTCTGCCCGTTTTGGATTACCTGAAACTACGGATCGAAACAGCATTAGCTGAACCCAGGGATGAACTTATAAAAATCGATGAGCCGGAAGTAAAAGAAGTAAGAAAATACCGTGCAATAGATTTTATACTTCCCGGCCAGTTAGGTTTTTCCATATTGTTCTCTACCTTATTTGGGGTAGCATTTACATTTTTTGGTATGAGGGAACAACTGGTGCTTAAGCGATTTTATGCGTCACCGGTAAACCGTATCAACATATTGCTGGGCATCGGTGCCAGTCGTTTATTCTTCCAGTTGCTGAGTGTGGTGGTGCTTATCCTGTTTGGCTATTTTGCCATGAACTTTACCCTGGTAAATGGCTTATTTACCTTTTTAGAGATCATATTGATGACTATCATCATGTTGTTTTTGCTGATGGGTGTGGGACTGATCTTCAGCAGTATTGCTAAAACAGATAATTCGATTCCGCTGTTGATTAACCTGTTCGGGTTTCCGCAAATGATGCTCTCTGGTACTTTCTTTCCCATAGAAGTGTTTCCAAAATGGCTGCAGGAGATATGCCGGGTTTTACCATTGACGCAATTCAATGATTCCATCCGCAAGATTTCGTTTGAGGGCCAAAGTATCTTTGAATGCTGGAAGGAGATCGGCATTTTGGGTATCTGGATGATAGTGATATACGCCATTGCAGTGAAAGTGCTGAAGTGGGAATAAAAAATTATTTGTATGAAGATCATAAAGCTGGGTATTATAAGTCTCGTGGTGTTTGCTTTGATGATCACAGGTATCTCCCTGTTCTTTCCTTCCAGGGTCAGGATATCAAAAGCAATAGATATTAATGCAGCCAGGGATTCAGTGATGAGGCAGGTGGCCGATCCGGTCAACTGGAAAAGCTGGTATCCCGGTACAGACACAGCTGGCTATCTTTTTATTGAAGGAAAAGTGAAGGGATTTACTACCGGGAATATGCAGGGCCTCATGATTAAAACGGTAACCGATTCTTCTGTCATAGCCGGAAATGTTGGTAAAGATGCCAAAAAAGGAGAGCAGGGCTGGATCATATACAATTCTTCAATCCCCAACACTGTAACTGTACAGTGGTATATGGATATTCACCTTAAATGGTATCCATGGGAAAAATTTTCCAGCCTGCTGCTGGAAAAACGCTACGGGCCAACGCTGGAAAAAGGCCTGGAAAACCTGAAAGCACAGTTGGAAAAATAACCGGGTTACTATTTTATTAATCTTGCTAACTTTAATGAATCACCTCATTTAATACTTTCAGCTATGAAGAAATTATTACTGTTTGCAGCCCTTTTTGCCACTTTTACAGGATTTGCACAGCCCGGTAAGAAGAGTCCGCATGATACCGTAAGTTATGCGAATGGAAAAGTAACTTATGGCAGACCTTTTAAAAACAACAGGGATATTTTCGGCGGACTGGAGAAATATGGTAAAGTATGGCGGCTGGGAGCAGATGAAGCTACTACCATCAGTTTTAACTCAGATACCAAGTTTGCAGGGGCTGGTGTACCCGCTGGTACCTATACCATGTTTGCCATTCCCAACGAAACAGAATGGACGATCATACTCAACAGCCAGCTGGGCCAGTGGGGCGCATTCGGCTATGAAAAAAATAAGGACAAAAATGTGGCGGAGGTAAAGGTGCCGGTTACAAAACTCGATAATGTGGTAGAGCAACTGACAATCCGCTTCGATGATCTAAATATGATTATCGAATGGGATATGACACAGGTGAAAGTTCCCTTAAGTTTCTGATTGTTCTTTTATGAAAAAAATTTTATCGCTGCTTTTTGCAGCATCCCGGTTAACAGCATTTGCACAAGAACCGGCCGATACTACTGTAGTACCGGAAACAGATCCCACCATTCTTTTCTTTCAGCAGGGAGAGAAAGTAAGCGATCCGGCTAAAACACTGCTGGTCACAAAAGCAAGGAAAACAGTTTCATTAAAGAAGTTTACGGAAACAGAACTTTCCGACTATGCTGATCATGTACTGGCAGACCTGGATAATGACGGCAAAAAAGAATTGTTACTCTATGACTTCACCGGGGGTGCCCATTGCTGCGATGAAGTATATATCTTCAGGAATACTGCACCGGGAAAATACCAGCATGTAGCTAAATTATTTGCCGGTAATACCATCATTACAACCGATAAACAATTTGTGTTCAATTTCTATGAGCACTTTGGTTATTTTTTCACCTGTTTTGCCTGTGGTTATACGGATACGACTGATGAAGCTCCATTAGAAGTAAGAAGCATTCAATTAAAATATATACAGGGAAAGTTGTCTGTAGTAAGGGGCGACCAGGAATTGCGCAGCGCCATCAATGACAACCTTGGCAAGTTAGGTGAGCAGCCTTATGAAGTCTTAGAAGATGACATCTCTTTTGATAATGGCCTTCGCAAAGAAGTGGCCCTTAACCTGGCAGTGTTTTATTATTCATTTGGGAAAAGCCTGCCCGCCACCAAACAATTATTTGATAAGTATTATAAGTTTCCTGATGCCCGCAAGGTATGGGCAGCTTTTGTAAAGAACCTGCAGGAGGTGAGGACTAACAATGATTTCTAAGAAATCCTGAGAAATTTCAGGTTGCGTTGTATACCGCTGAATTTCGCCCTTTTGATTGGCGAATCTTTAAATAGTTTTTTAAAACTTTCTTCTGTCATCTCATTCCATTCCTTTGTGGAAAGGTTCAATATTGCCGGCAGAGCAGTAAAATCTTTTTCAGTAGTTGGTCTGCTAAAACGGTTCCAGGGACAAACATCCTGGCAGGTATCACAACCAAAAAGCCAGTTGTCAAACTTCCCATTCATTTCACCGGGTATCAGCATTTCTTTTAGCTCAATGGTAAAGTAGGAGATGCACTTACTTCCGTCAATCACTTTTCCAGGAAGGATAGCATCTGTAGGACAGGCATCTATACAGCGGGTACAGGTGCCACAGTAATCTTTAACGAACGAATCATCATACTCCAGTTCAAGGTCAGTGATCAGGGTAGCGATAAAGTAGAATGAACCATTTTGTCTGGTGATCAGGTTGCCGTTTTTTCCTATCCAGCCAAGGCCGCTGCGTTGGGCCCAGCTTCTTTCCAAAACTGGGGCAGAATCAACAAATCCTCTTCCCTGTATATCTCCAACTTTATTTTTAATTAGCGACAAAAAATCATTCAGTTGTTTTTTGATCACTTCATGATAATCTTTTCCGTATGCATATTTCGAAATTTTGGGGCCATCTGTTTGTTGTTCTTTTTCCGGGTAATAATTTTTAAGTAAAGTGATAACAGATTTTGCACCCGGTACCAGTTTGCCCGGGTCAGTTCGCAGGTCAAAATATTTTTCCATGTAATGCATGGTTCCATGCATACCCTTTTGCAGCCATCTTTCCAGTCTCCTGGCATCCTCATCCAGTTTGACAGCTTTGGCTACGCCGCAATGATCAAAGCCCAGCTGGACCGCTGTTTGTTTGATAAATGCTGTATTTACTTCCGGGGGCTGCAATTTTTTTGGTGTTTGCTCAACAGCAAATTCAGGATTTTTATGTAAAATTGATTGATTATTTTACCAATACACACACCTGCTATGAAAAGATTCATTCACCTTATCCTTTTTTCGGTATTGGCAATAGCGGTTGCTCATTCCCAGGAATCACCCAAGATCAAATTTGGTAATGTTACGGCGGCAGACCTGCAGCGCACTGTTTATCCGGTAGACAGCAGCGCAGATGCAGTTGTTATCGCAGATATTGGCCACACCAATTTTGTGGGAAACATGAAAGGAACTTTTTCGCTTGAGTTCAAGAAATTCAAAAGGGCACACATTCTGAATAAGAATGGGTATGATATTGCAGATGTTTCCATCAGTTTATACACCAACGGCCAGATGGAAGAAGACCTGGAAAACCTGAAAGCAGTGACCTACAACCTGGAGAACGGTAAGGTGGTGGAAACAAAGCTGGATGT
>CAYPBW010000087.1:0-11951 GCA_964409055.1 uncultured Chitinophaga sp.
TAGGGTTCAGGATTCAGCCCCGTATCAATCTTTTATTCAGGAAAGTGGTGGAAGACCTTGTATCGAATAACGAGGTAAATATTACCAGCCGGTATGAAAGCCTGGAGAAAAATAATGTTACCGGTGATTTTTCTTTTATCGTAATGGAAAAATACCTGAGCCAGGACAATGAACTTCCTTTCATTGAGCGGCTGATCATGAAATTACATTTCGGGCTGAAGGAGATCAGTCTTTCAGAAGAAAAAGGATTTGGCCTTGATACCAGTAATGTAGTGGTAGAAAAATTTCCGCTGATCGTGTCGCCTGTTGCCCAGTTAAGAATCAACCGTATCTCAGACTAAATGATGAAAAAAAAGAAGGAGATATTATCCACTCTTCTTATTATACTTGCCTGGCTGCTGGCCTTATCCCTTCTTTATATAACCTGGTGCAAGGTCAGGCTTGTAATGAAATAATACTATAAATTGCTCCTTTCATAAAAGCATGAGAAGTTCCCTGTTTATGGCCGTACTGGCAATTCTGTTTACCTCGGTATCAGCGCAGGACAGCACCCGGCGAAAAGAAACATTCAACTGGCTGTTGTTTGCAGAAGCTTACTATAGTTATGATTTCAACCGCCCGGTGAATGGAGAAAGGCCATCGTTCCTGTATAATCATAAGCGGCATGATGAAACCAACTTCAATTTACTGCTGGCCAAAGCATCCTGGCTGGGGAAAGATGCAAGGCTGAATGTGGGACTGATGGCCGGAAACTATTCAAGGTATAACCTTGCTGCAGAACCTGAGCTTCTCCGTCATGTTTTTGAAGCCACTATTGGCTTCCGGCTTTCCAAAAAGAAAGAACTCTGGCTTGATGCCGGTATACTTCCTTCACATATTGGTTTTGAAACCGCTGTTTCTGCCAGCAACAATACATTGACAAGGAGTATCGCTGCTGACAACTCTCCCTATTACGAAACAGGAATAAAATTGGGTTATACCACACCTAACGGGCATTTACAGTTCAGCGCCCTGCTGTTAAATGGGTGGCAACGCATAAAGAGGGCAGCAGGTAATCAAAGTATTTCTGCAGGGACTCAGGTCAGTTTTACGCCCAATGAAAAAATTACCCTTAACTGGAGTAGTTTTTTGGGAAATGACAAGCCGGACAGTATACGGCAAACAAGGTTTTTCAACAATTTTTATGCTGTCTGTACGCCGCATCCCCAATGGAATATTACAGCCGGATTTGATATAGGCTGGCAAAAAAAACTGTTGGAAGACGGAAATGACAGGTGGTTGACACCTGTTTGTGTGGTTCAATTCAAAGCATCTGCCAAATGGAGTATCACTGCAAGAGGGGAACATTACAATGACAAGAACCATGTGATCATTCAGCCGGAGATTCGCAGCAATCCTTTCTCAGTCACAGGATTCTCTCTGAATATTGACAGGAAACTGGGTAAGTTCCTTTTGTGGCGGGCCGAATACAGAACACTAAAAAGCAAAGAAGCCCTGTTTCTTAAAAACAACAACCCGGTAAAAACAAATAACGCCATCACCACTTCGTTTTGTTTCAAATTTGAGTGAAACAGGTTTCAAGTTTTCCCGATCTTTAGCAAAAGGATTTCATACATGGCAAAACGAAAAGATTATATCTCCTGGGATGAATACTTTATGGGAGTGGCGTTATTATCTGCCAAAAGAAGCAAAGATCCCGGTACGCAGGTGGGTGCCTGCATCGTCAACCAGAAGAATAAGATTGTTGGCGCCGGCTATAATGGTTTACCGGCCGGTTGTGATGATGATGAATTTCCCTGGGATAAGACTGGTGATTTCCTGCAAACCAAATATCCCTATGTATGCCATGCAGAATTAAATGCGATACTGAACAATATCGGCATGGACCTGCACGGCTGCCGGATTTACACGGCGTTGTTTCCCTGTAATGAATGTGCCAAAGCCATTATACAGGCCGGTATTACCGAGGTTATTTACTTGTCAGACAAATATGCCGGCAATGAAACCTCTGTGGCTTCCAAACGTATGCTTGCTACGGCAGGTGTTAGTTATCGAAAAGTAACGCCATCCATTGATAAAATTGAATTATCGTTCAATGAAGGGGAAGTGTAGATGTTGTTTAATACCAGCTCTTCCCCTCTGCCAGGCTTTTCAAAAAGTCAGCCGCTTCATTGCTCATTTTAGTACTCCTGAGTTTGTTGTCTTCATCAAATAAAAAATGACGGCAGCCTTCTTCGCTGTATTTAAACACAACGGGCAAAACCAGTTTGCCCTGGATGAAGAAAGTCATCGTACCATCATAACCACATTTATACTGCTCTGTTTCCTTGCCATCTACAAACTGCAGCAACCGGCGAATGGCTTTTCGTTCGGTCGTATTCACTGTCTGTACAACAGAATCTGTGTTTGGGTAGTAGAAACTGATAGCAAGGCTGTCGCTTCCTTTGAGTTTTTTGCTTAAAGAAGGATTATTGCAGGACAGCAGGAGCGATGAGCCCAAAAGCAGCATAACTATTTTTATCATACTGCTAAAATAAGAAACCTCCTGTCTCTTGGCAGGAGGTTTCCCTGTTTAATGATTAACAGTTATTGTGCAGCAGGCATGTATACCCTGATGACACCATCATTTTCTGAGCTTATTATAAGTAAACTTCTTTTTACCGGGCTATCCTTTGCATGAATAAACAATACTCCTTCCGGTGCATCACCGGTAGCAAGTACCTGTAGAAACTGAGGTTGTAAAGGATCTGTTACATCATAAATAGCTACCGCATCCGCCCTTTCCATTCCTACAAATGCCAGCATCCGCTTGTTCACCTCCCCTATAGCAATGCCCTCCGGCTCTACCCCTTTGCTGTCGCTGCGATCATCATCATAAAATCCGGCAGTCACGGCTTTTTGTTCCAGTTCATTTTTGGAATCAAAAACGAGACCGCCTGTGTTGCCGTTCCATACACTGAACGATCTTGCTCCAAATGAATATAATTTTTCATAGCGGTTTGTCGCCGGGTTTTTACCCAGGGTATTGGTGATATTTAATCGGCCCAGGTTTTCATTTTGCTTCAGCACAGCTGCATTGGGGAAAATAACAGGATCAAGGGTTACTGAAGAAGATCCTGCTCTTACTTCCTCTGTAAAAGTGCTGTATTCCCTTGCATCTCCTTCATTGGCAGTAAAGAGATAGGGGGTGCTGCTGGTGCCTTTATTCTTTTCCAGTACTGCAATGGCATCGGGCATATACACACCATAAACCGGCCATGGGTTGAAAGATAAAGTGCCCAATGGCCTGTCGCTGGGATCAATTGCATTTTCAGCCAGGTTATAATTCTTGAAGCCGAGAGGAAAAATTTCCGTAATGTTCTTATTGCGAAGGTCGATCCGGGCAATTGCATTATTCTCCTGCAGGGTAACCCATGCAGTACGGGAGTCAGCTGATACGGTAATGTATTCCGGCTCCATATCCTGTACAAAAGATGCATTGGGACCAAACTTGCGAAGACCCCTCGCTTTCAATGCTGCCTCCATAGGTGCAAAGGATGAAAAGTTCAGGGTAGTAACAGCATAGTTGTCTTTCACTGAAATAATGGAAACGGTACCCAGCGGGTCAATAGAATAATCTGCATTAGGTTCCCCTTCATTAGCAGTAAGTATGAACTTACCATCGGGGCTGTAAGTAACCATATCCGGCAAAGCTCCTACTGTGCTGCTATTCACTACTGCATAGTCTGTTGTTTTAAATACCACCAGTTTTCCATTCTCTGTTTTGGGCACAGACTCAATGGCAGCAGCGAGTAACCCGTCATGTACATCTACACTATTAACCAGGCCGCCATAGGCAGCTACATTAATACTGGTCAGCGGCTGTGGCGAGTAAGGATCTGAAAAATCAATCACATCAATGCGGTTGTTACCGGCAGCATTATTCACCACAAAGAGTTTTTTAGTCTTATCACAATAAGCTGAAATTTCGGCTGCGCCCTGTTCGCCGATATCCAATAAACTTATTTGTGAAAAATCTGCGGGGTTTTCGTGTACCCCTTCTGTTACCGGCAGGTTTGTTTCGGTTGTGCTGTTAGTGTTCAGTGGTTCCATCGCTTTTTTACAGGAGGCCAATACAACCAAAGCCAGCACCAGCAGTGTAATGGTAGTTTTTGTCATGTTGAAAATTTTGAGGCGGCAACGTACTACAGGCAGGTTAACTGCAGATTAGGGAAATGTTACCGAAGTATTATGGTAATAGTGACCGGGGCATAGCTACTGACACAGTATCATCTTAGTTAGCCATAAAACGGGAAGCGATGGTGAGCGGCCTGAATGTATACCGCTTTTTAACATGGTGGCCGCCGCTGCGGATCAGTATATCCCTGAGGGTTTCCATGGTTCGGATAATATGTGCCCCTTTATTGATCATTACACAGTCGGCCAGCGCCGCATGTGCCGCATCTGTAATTTCGGAGCGGGTAGCCAAACCAGATTTATTCAGGTTCTCCAGCACCTGTGTTGCCCATATTACGGGTACATGAGCTGCCTCGCTGATCCAGAGTATTTCTTCCTGTATCTCACTCATTCTTTCAAAACCAATTTCCACGGCGAGGTCGCCACGGGCAATCATCACACCGGTATGTTCATCTTTTAGCCCGGTAAAAAGTAATGCAGGCAGGTTTTTCACTGCCTCCGGTGTTTCGATTTTTATTATGATGGAAGCTTTTTTATGTTTTCCGAGGGCCTCCTGCAGTTGCAGCATGTCTTTTGTATTCCTGACAAAGGAATAGCCCACCATATCTGCATGTTTATTGATAAAAGGAAGACATTTTATATCGTATTCTGTGAGGGCAGGCAGCATCAGTGTTGATTCCGGAAAATTGATGCCTTTTTCATGTTTGATGAACGGCTTTTTGGAAGATATCCGCAATACCTGCAGCCTTGCTTTATCGCCTTCTACTTTTTCTACTCTCGCCTCAATCAAGCCGTCGTCAAATAAAACCGTTTCGCCGGTATTCAGTTGTTCTGCAATTCCGGGCACTGTACAACCTACGGTTTGCTTATCATCTGCCAGGTTTTTTTCATCGGTCAAAAAAAGAGTTTGCCCTTCCTCTACTTTTATCTTGTCTTTTGCGTTGATCACCGTTCTTATTTTTGGTCCTGCCAGGTCCATATATATCTTACAGTCCAGCCCTGTGATCTTAGATGCCCTTTTGATATGTTGTATCATCCTGAACCAGGTACTTTCGTTATCATGTGCACAATTGATTCGGGCTACATTCATGCCTGACTGAAGGAGGTTTTTGACTTTACCATAATCATCAGCCAGGTCGCTGTCAAAAGTGACCATGATATAGGGAACCGTCTCTGTATCCTTTTTTCCAAACAAACCGACAGATTTTTGTCCCAGTGATTGTTTTGCCTCTCCATAACTTAATACCTCATCGGGCTTATTTATGCTGGTACCTAACCGTTGCAGAATGGCCAGCAACTGGCCCCTGATATGATTTTCAGAACTGGCCATGGAGGAAAGACCGGCAGCATGGAGTTCATCCTGCAAGTCTCTTATATCATGACTGCGGAGCACCAGGTAATGAAGCAGGTTAAGTGCATTCTTCTGATTAGCCGGGTGAACTTTCTCCAGCAAACCACTAAAATCTGTTTCTGCTTTCAGCATATAGCTGTCTAACTTCAATAATTCTTCAGTAAGACGGGTAAGATCGTTTGACATTTTTCAATTCTTCGGCTTCGAAATTCGAATCCATTTCCATATTGACCAATGACTTTAGCAGGATTACAAAAATTTAATATTGAATGCCGCTATCAACATTTTTTTTAACGGCAATTGCCGGCGCTGCATCTCCTTCCCTGAAATTTTCTCCTGCTACGAGGGCTATTGTACGGGCCACCTGTTCCAGGTAATACTGGTTTTTCATTTTATTCTCCCCTTCTGCAGCTATACCGGGGCCTATTATTGCCAGCCAGGCCTGTGAAGAGCCTTTGATAAACTCGCCATGGGTATGCCATTTAACAGCTTTACTTCCCCTGCCATGATCGGTAGTGATGATAAAAGTGGTATTATCCTTATAGCCCGGTGTAGTTTGTACCCAGTGCCACAGGTCCCCGATCATTGCATCTACCCTGTTGATCTGCTGGAGGTAGCTGTCATAGCGCCGGTCATGAGCAAATTCGTCTGTTTCGCCAAAGCCGAGAAAGAGTACCCTTGGCCTGTGTTGCTTTACATATTCCCGGGCTGCTATATAGGTAAGCTGGTCGTAGCGGGTAGCTCTTTTATCTTTTACCAGTTTTTGTTGTACAATATCAGCCATTGTTTCATTATTCCATTGATGTTTTACATCATTATAACCGCTATTCAGGGGGAGATTATTTCGTTCTGCATTAAGGATATAAGGGAACACATCCCAGGAAGTAAATGCAACCACCTTACCCTGAAAACCAGGCCTTGCTGCCAGGTACCCGAGAACATTCATATTCTCATTCCAGATTTTGCTGTTGGATGAAATGCTTATATCCGCAGCGCCTGTCAGCATTTCGTTATACCCCGGGTAAGACAATGCATATACATTAGCCGCATCGACACAATTACCATATTGGCGATTGCCGAATATTTGTCCTTTTTTGCCAATTACATTCCACATAAACGGCATTAATAACCTCCTCCGTTCGGCAGAGGATGAATGCCAGTATAATGATTGAATGATTTCGGAGCCGTGCGAATATTGTTCTGAATGAATGAGTACAGAGTCGGCCCCGGAGAAAATCTCCTGCCACCGTACACCGTCGATGGTAATAACAAATATGTTTTTTGCAGGAGACGGTTTTTCTTCTTTATCCGGGTAACGTGGCTGGTAAATATTCATTACCGGCAACAAGATTGCCAATGTAATAAAGGTCCAGTTGTTTTTCATGTGTAACGGTTTATCAAAATGACCGTATCAGATTAACCAAACCGTTACTGA
The DNA here is from genome assembly GCA_964409055.1 of uncultured Chitinophaga sp. Lineage (GTDB taxonomy): Bacteria > Bacteroidota > Bacteroidia > Chitinophagales > Chitinophagaceae > JJ008. The sequence goes on from CAYPBW010000087.1 coordinate 6,963, forward strand.
AAGATTATAAAAAGATTAATTAGAAAATTATATCATAACCTGATGCATTACATAAAATTAACAGCCCAATAATATTCAAGTAACTCTCAAGAGGGAATATTGTGAAACAATATCCATGCAAAAAAGAATTATTGACGTTGTTGTTATTTCAGACCTGCATCTCGGCACCTACGGATGTCACGCTGCAGAGATTGTCAATTATCTTCAAAGTATTGCCCCGCAGCTGCTGATACTAAACGGTGATATTATTGACGGATGGCAATTCAGCAAGCGATATTTTCCTGCTTCGCATTTACAGGTAATAAAAGAAATACTGAACCTGCTCAGTAATGGCACCCGGGTGGTTTATATTACAGGCAATCATGATGAAATGCTTCGCCGGTACAGTGATATTCATCTCAGTAATTTTCAACTGGTGGATAAACTTGTGCTGGAGATCAATGGGAAAATGACATGGGTGTTTCATGGAGATGTATTTGACAATACAACCAGGGGAAGTGCCAAATTGATTGCTAAACTGGGCGGACACGGATATGACTGGCTAATTCTGATCAACCGGTTTGTGAACTGGTGGCTTAAAAAACTGGGAAGACCCAAACTCAGTTTCAGTAAAAAAATTAAGAATAGTGTGAAGAAAGCTGTGAGCTGGATCGCCGATTTTGAACAAACGGCTGCTGAGCTTGCCATTGAAAAAAAATATGATTATGTCATCTGCGGCCACATTCACCAGCCTCAGAAAAGAACCATTGAAACAAATGAAGGCAGCGTTATTTATATGAACTGCGGCGACTGGGTGGAAAACCTGACTGCACTGGAATATCACAATAAAGAATGGACCATTTACCAGTATAATGAAAAAGACTACCCCAAAGCCAGTGTGGTGCCAATCAGTAAAAATCTTCCGGCACTGAGTGTGGTCACTGATGAAATCGGTTTGTTCATAAACTCTCTCCGCTAAAATCCAGTTTATGAAAATATTTTATGCAGTACAGGCTACCGGGAACGGACATATCAGCAGGGCCATGGAGTTACTACCTGCCTTGCAGGTATATGGAACCGTTGACATATTTCTAAGCGGGGATAACAGTAACCTGAAGCTTGATGCTCCTGTTAAATACAGGAGCAATGGCATCAGTCTTTATTATAATTGCGGTGGTGGCCTTCATTACTGGCAAATGATAAAAAAATTCAGGCCCCTGCAATTAAGAAGAGAAATCAGGGATCTGCCTGTAGAAAAATATGACCTGGTGATCAACGATTTTGACTATATAACATCCGCTGCCTGTGACCGCAAAGGAATACCTTCCGTACATTTCGGACACCAGGCCAGTTTTCAGTCACCCCTTGCACCAAGACCGGATACAAAAAGTATAACGGGTGAATGGATACTGAAAAAATATGTAAAAGCTGATCATCACCTGGGTCTTCATTTTAAGTCGTATGATAAAAATATTTTACCGGCTGTCGTGAAAAGGGAGATACTGGAAGCTGAGCCTGCCGACAATAACTATATTACCGTTTACCTGCCGGCCTATTGCGAAGAAGAATTAATGAAGATATTTCTTCAATTGCCGAAATACCGGTTCCAGGTTTTCTCAAGGGAAACCACTCTGCTCCGAAGGGAAAACAATATTGAATTCCTGCCGGTAAACAAACAACTTTTCAATAAAAGCCTGGTCGGATGTTCCGGCATTATTACAGGCGGGGGTTTTGAAACACCGGCGGAAGCACTACACCTGGGAAAGAGAATCATCATCATCCCTATAAAAGGACAGTATGAACAACAATGCAATGCTGCCGCTTTACAAAAATCAGGCATCCCTTGTCTTGAAAAAGCCGGAGAAGAATTAATTCAACTGGTTCCGCAATGGCTAGCCTCTCCACCCCCCTCCCGCATTGATTATTCCGGGTCGGTAACCGCAAGCATTGAATCCTTAATGCGTATTGCCGGAAGTTTATCAAAGCAAAAAAAAGCTGCCTGAAAAGCCAGTTAAAAAAAAGCCACCTCCCGGCCTGTCCTTCCGGGGGTGGCGACTGCATGAGAAAAAAGTCTGCTTATAGACGGAAAAAACTAACACTCCAATTATGCAACCGTGGAGTATTGAAGAACTGGTGCAAAGTTCCCATATGAATATTAAGGTGCTGTTAGAAAGGGATTAACATACAGTTATTTAAAAGGCTCAATAAGGGAAAAACCTAAAGTCCGCAAAATTTAATATTACCTTACTGTTAATTTTTTGTAACTTGAACGTTAAGTCCATATGAAGACCCGGCTATTCATATTAACCCTGTTGATGCTGAGCTATTGCTGCAAGCCTGCCCGTGCCGGTACTGGTGAAGTACAATCGGTCAACTTTGATTTCTTTGGGAACAAGATAGAAATTCAGGCAGACGCCTCTTTCAACATTCCTTTTGGCACAGAAAGAAATGCTATTGCTATCAGCAATTTTGCCCAACAACTTGCCAAAAGCCGGTATGAAACGGTGGCACAGCGCCTGCTTTATTACAAAAAACAGTTGCAACTGGAAGACTGGCTCTATTACCAGCTGATCCGTAAAACTGCCCAGCAGATAAGCCCCAAAGCTGACGACTATTACCGCTATACCCTGTACAAATGGTTCCTGCTGCTGCAATCAGGCTATGACGCTACCTTAAAAGCCGGAAAAGATAAGCTTCTCTTTTACGTACAGTGCGATGAAAATATCTATAATATCCCTTCTTACCTGTTCAATGGCAAACAGTATGTATGCCTGAACTACCATGACTATGGCAGCAACATAAACTTTGAACAAGAAAGTTTTGATCCACTGACGCTGCCAGTCATTTCCGTCGCCAAATCTTTTTCTTATAAAATAAGCCGCTTACCCGAATTCAGCCCGGCCGACTACCAGGAAAAAGAATTACAGTTTAACTACAACCAGCATGAGTATAATTTCAAAGTGAAGCTGAACCCGCAGATCAAGACCATTTTTGCCAATTACCCGGTAGTGGATTATGCTTCTTATTTCAACATACCGCTAAGTCATGAAACTTACCGTTCGCTTATTCCCTTGCTGAGGAAAAATGTAAAAGGCATGAGTGTGAAATACGGGGTGGATTACCTGATGCGGTTTACCCGTTATGCTTTTTTGTTCAAACAGGACAACCAGCAATTCGGAGGCGAGAAAAGGCTTTCACCCGAACAAACCCTGTTATTTGAGCAAAGTGATTGTGATGACCGGGCGGCTTTGTTTTTTTATTTAGTAAAAGAAATCTACAATCTCCCGATGATTGTTTTATCCTACCCGGAACATGTGACCGTAGCTGTAAAATTTGACAAGCCAGCGGGCAAACCTATTATTTATAATGGCGAAAAATATTCGGTGTGTGAACCCACCCCGCAAAAAGAAGACCTGGCAGTGGGAGAATTATTACCATCCCTGTTAAAACAGCAATACGAAGTAGTGTATGCTTACCATCCTTCAGGGCAATGATCATTCACCGGCAGCGGGCAATGTAATGGCATTTTTCTCCAGTTCATCCAAAGACAGTTTCAGTTCCTTACTCAGCTTCACAAAATATTTCTCCCCTGTCTTGATAAAGGATAAGGTCATGCAGCTATCGGCACGGGAAAAGTAAATTGTTTCCACCGCTCCTTTTTTCCCGTAGAAGTAAATTTTGCCCTGGGTAGTGCAGTTGTCTTTTGAGTCTATTGTCTTTTTATTGACTGTATGGGAAAAACGGGTAATGAATGCTTTGTCGTACACTTTTGTCATATTGAAAAAGCGGGGATTACCGGGAGTGTGATAATACATTACGATAGCACTGTCGCTATCCGCCAGGGCAGGCAGCAGGTTTTTCTTTCCCGGTTCGCTTTTACAGGAAAGCAACACAACCCATACAATAACTATCGGCACAAGTACAAAGCGTAACATAAGAAAAGCCTTTATTACTAGTAATGAAAACGTCCTGCAAAGAACAGGACGTTTTCTAAATTATTCAATCTATTTTTTAATAAGCAGCGTTCTGCGGATCCCAGTTGCACCATCCGCTTGTCCAGTTGGTAGTACCCATAGCGCCACGGTAAGTAGTGCTGGTAAAGAAAGGATTCATCCCTGTGAAACTTGCACCTGATAATGCAGGTGATCCGGTAACAGGCAGGAAATTAGGGCTGGTTGAATAGAAAGGACTGGTTAATTGTGCAGCAGCAGAGTTAGCCAATGTAACACAACCTTCGCTTTCAGCCTTGGTCTGAATTTGAGCTGCAGTAGCAATAGCATTATTGCTGGAACGGTAAACGTTGGTACTGGCATGAACCAGGTTATTCTTGAACTCAGATACATTATTTACATAATAGTCATTCAACGTTGCATCAGACTCCATTGAAAACCCTGCATCCGGATGGCCAATCAGGATTGAATTACGCAAAATGAATTGAGTAGCTCTTCTCCAGCGATTAGAATAGTTATGGTTAGCGGCAGTTCCTGCTGCATCATTAGGGCCAACAAAAGTGAAATTGCTTAACTGCGGTTTCGTTCTCGGAGTAGTGGTAGTTCCTGAACCATCGTTATCACACTCAATAGCATTTCCTGCATCGCCTGCATCTACAAAGTCAGGTTTGCGGCAAGAAATACCAAACTGAATTTTACCAGAATAGCCGAAGTCAAAGTCAAAATCATCATCGGCAGTAGCAAAAGCCACCAGGTTTTTGGCATTTACAGTTCCGCCAAAAAATTCAAAAGCATCATCATTACCAAAAGATACCTGCACATTTTCAATAATGGTACCTGAACCCACACCACCACAGGTTAACCCGTTGATCTCAGAACCGGGTTCTGCGGCAATACCGGCATATTCAATACGAACATAGCGGAGGACACCACTTTCATCCAGCGGATCGGTACCACCATACTGGCGGCCCACACCACCTTCGATAGTAGGTGCCGGATCCAACGGACGATTGGTAGGCGCTTTACCTAACAGGATAATACCACCCCAGTCACCGGGAGC
>CAYPBW010000088.1:0-11784 GCA_964409055.1 uncultured Chitinophaga sp.
GCCCGATATTGCCGGGTGAATAATCCTGTGGCATACCTTGTGTAAAAGGGGCTTCGCCAATATAGGTTTGTAAAACTGCCGGGTTAAGCGATTGCAGGTCTTCGTTTTTGTAGATATAGGCCCATATCATCCCTTCGTTTTTCGAACACCAGTCCAATTGCAGCTTTGTGTAGCCTGTTTTTACAGAATCTGGAGTAGTGGGTAAAAATTTATCCAGCAGGTACCATTGTTTTCCTTTTTCCACCATTTGCTCAATCAGTGGTTTGCCGCTGCTTTGATCCGGGAATAGATCGTTTACTACTAATTGCATGGCATCTGCGATGATATATTCCTTGCTGAAGCGCCTGCTCCGGTACAGAGGGGCAACATTCTGAATAAAAAAAGGATCCTGGTAAACGGAAAAATCCTTTCCAAGGTAAAACTGAAGACTAATGCCCATGAGTCCCGGGCGAAGAAAATCAGGGGTGAGGCCATAATCAGATTGTGCCAGTGCATCCATGGGGCCGGCCACAGTATAGACCGCCGGCACCTTGTATTGCGGGTAATAATATTTTATATATCGGAAAGCCTCCTGAAATTGCTTTTCCATTTCCCTAGTATCCTTAAAAACAATATTGATTGTGTCAAATAAATTCTGGCTCAGGGTCAGGAAACGTTTTACACCATCAAGGGTAGAGGCGCTGTCAAGGCCAAGTATATTTTCCAGAAATATAGTGGTAAGCTGAGGATTCTGCTGGTAAAGTTTAGTTAGCCCGGCTGCCACATTATTGCTGTCAAGATTTGCTATATCCCTGTCGAAACGATAAAAACTGACCTCTGCCTTTATTCCGGAAATATCAGGAATATCATTTTTGTCATTGTTACAACTAAATAAGAAGAATATCAGGCCGGAATAAGCTATCCATTTTTTCATAGACATGGTAAACGATTATACAGGTTGACTATTGTGCAGCAAAAGTAAGCTACAAAAACATTAACGTAACTTCGCCGGATGAAGATCGCTTTAGCACAGCAGAACTATCATATTGGCAATTTTGAAAACAATACCCGTAAAATCATCAACGGAATTGAGAAGGCAAAACAATCGGGAGCTGACCTGGTGGTGTTTTCGGAATTATGTGTTTGTGGCTATCCTCCGAGAGATTTCCTGGAGTTTGAAGATTTTATTAATAAATGTTATGACGCCATCAATCAAATTAAGGAGTATGCAGATGGAATAGGGGTGTTGATAGGTGCACCTGACAGGAATCCTGTGAAGGAAGGGAAAGACCTGTTTAATGCAGCCTTTCTATTGTATGATAAGGAGATTAAAGGCGTGGCCCATAAAACCTGTTTACCCAATTATGATGTGTTTGATGAATACCGCTATTTCGAACCGGCGTACAACTGGCAGGTAATGGAATTTAAAGGGAAAAAACTGGCAATTACTATTTGTGAAGATATCTGGAACCTGGGTGATAACCCGTTGTACCGTAACTGTCCCATGGATGAACTAATGGCACAGCAGCCGGATATCATGATCAATCTATCGGCTTCGCCATTTGATTATACCCATGTGGAAGACAGGAAGGCCATTTTAAAACTGAATACCACCAAGTATAAATTGCCGATGTTGTATTGTAATTGTGTAGGCAGCCAGACCGAAATAGTATTTGACGGAGGTTCGCTGGTGTTTGACAAAAATTCAAACATGGTTGCACAACTGCCGCTTTTCAAAGAGGCTATTTCAATATTTGAACTGAATGATGCTGGTGATTTTATAGGCCCGGTTGCCGTAAATGCTGAGGCATTGCCAAATACAGAGTTCAATCCTGCAGAGTTAGATCATAACCTGTGTACAGCTGAGATTTATGATGCGATTGTGATGGGGATCAGGGATTATTTCAATAAAATGGGTTTTACAAAAGCCATCCTGGGCAGCAGCGGTGGTATAGACAGTGCGGTTACACTGGCCATTGCCTGTGATGCACTGGGAAAAGAAAATGTCAGGGCTATCCTGATGCCATCACAATATTCTACCGGGCATTCGGTAAGTGATGCAGAACAACTCAGCAAAACCCTTGGCAATCCTTATGATATTATCCCGATCAAAAATATTTATGATTCCTTCTTAAAAGAGCTGGATCCTCTATTCAAAGATCTGCCTTTTAGTATTGCAGAAGAAAATATCCAAAGCCGCACAAGGGGCAACCTCCTGATGGCAATTGCCAACAAGTTTGGCTATATATTGTTAAACACATCCAATAAAAGTGAACTGGCAACGGGCTATGGCACTTTATATGGTGATATGGCCGGTGGGTTGGCGGTTTTGGGCGATTGTTACAAAATGCAGGTGTATGCTTTGGCAAAATACATCAACCGCAACCAGGAAATTATTCCCAATAATATCATCGTAAAGCCACCCTCTGCTGAACTGCGGCCTGGTCAAAAGGATACAGACTCTTTGCCGGATTATGCCGTTCTGGACAGGTTATTATATCAATACATTGAAAGAAGGCAGGGGCCAAAAGAAATAAAAGCGATGGGATTTGAGCCTGCGCTGGTAGACCGGGTTTTACGGATGGTCAATATCAACGAATACAAACGAAATCAATTTTGCCCCATTATACGCATCTCACCCAAGGCATTTGGTGTAGGCAGAAGGGTGCCGATTGTGGGCAAATATCTTTCCTGATGTTAATGTACGAAAGTGACTACTGCATTTTGCGGGCTTCCGCCTACCGTAATATTTTGTGATACTACCAGCTGGGTTTCGCTCAGCGTAACAATATTGAAAGTGCTGCTGCCTCCCGCAAACAAAGTAGCGGAAACAAAAAGCTGGGTTTCATTGGTCAAGAAATTCCATGTAAAGGGACTGGTTTGCGGATCGCCTGCATTACATTTTAAAGGACCTTCATCTACTATACCGGTGCCATTTGAAGCAAATGTGAGAATATTGTCTTTTTGACAAGCTTGTAAAAAAGCAGAAACATCCGAGCCGCCAACTGTTGCCGCACTAAATCGCCAGGTACTTTGTGTAATTAACTGGGTTTTTGTTTTAGGTGCAGGAGTATTGTTGTCATCATCTTTACTGCAGGAGACAAAAACCAGGCTAATAAACAACAGGCCCAGGGGAACAAGTGAAAGTGCTTTTTTCATACGCAGGGTTTATTGAAACAAGATAATCATTCTTTTCAAGGATAAAAACGAAGAAATACCCAAAAATTGTATGGTAAATACTGCCGGTCATCATATCGGCAAATAATTTGCTAAAAGCAAGTTCGTATTTTGTGACTATTAAAAATTTCCCATGTTCAAAACCGCAGAAGATATCCGGCAACTGAATGAGAAGATCAGTCATGCCGGCCAGTTTACCGATAAACTAAAAGAAGAGATCGGCCATGTCATCATTGGTCAAAGCCATATGCTGGATCGTTTATTGATCGGGTTATTGAGTAACGGCCATGTTTTATTGGAAGGTGTGCCGGGCCTGGCAAAGACATTGACCATAAAATCACTGGCACAGGCCATTCATGCAAAATTCAGCCGTATTCAATTTACACCGGATTTGTTGCCGGCTGATGTCATTGGTACGATGATCTATAACCAGCAACGAAATGAATTTGTAGTACGCAAAGGACCCATTTTTGCCAATTTTATTTTGGCAGATGAGATAAACCGTGCTCCAGCAAAAGTGCAGAGCGCATTACTGGAGGCCATGCAGGAAAGACAAGTGACAATTGGCGATTCAACTTATAAACTGGAAGAGCCGTTCCTGGTACTGGCAACCCAGAATCCGCTAGAGCAAGAAGGTACTTATCCATTACCAGAAGCACAGGTTGACCGTTTTATAATGAAGGTGATAGTCGATTATCCTTCCATGAAAGAAGAACAGCTGATCATCCGGCAGAATGTCCAGGGAATGTCCTTTCCATCCGTCAAGCAGGTGGTTTCTGTCCAGGAAGTACTGAATGCAAGGGATCTTGCCAGGCAGGTGTATATGGATGAAAAGATTGAACAGTATATTCTCGACATTGTGTTTGCCACCCGTCGCCCGGGTGAATATAAGCTGGAGAAACTGAAGCCTCTTATTTCTTATGGTGCTTCTCCCAGGGGCAGCATCAACCTGGGACTGGCTGCAAAGGCGCAGGCTTTCCTGAACAAGCGGGGATTTGTAATACCGGAGGATGTCAGAAGTATTTGCAAAGATGTGCTGCGGCACCGTATCGGACTGACTTATGAAGCCGAAGCGGAAAATGTGAATGTGGAGAATGTGATAGAGGAGGTATTGAAAAAGATAAATGTTCCGTAGATAGGTTGGCCGATGTATGATGACTGTTGGCCGTTGCTTTGATCGGACTATCTAAAAATTTGGGAAATACAAAGAGTGTAATATGTCCAATTATAAAAAATTAGATGCATGGAAGACTTCTATGGAGTTAGTTAAGCAAGTTTATTTGCTGACAAAGTCATTTCCAAAAGAGGAATTATATGCGCTGACTTCACAAACAAAACGAGCATCTGTTTCTGTACCGTGTAATATTGCTGAAGGTTCGGGTAGGAATTATAAGAAAGATACTATACAGTTTCTGCACATCGCAAGGGGATCTTTGTATGAACTGGAAACGCTTTTAAATATTGCTGTTATGGTTGAGATAATATCAGAACCTCAGTTTAATAGCATATCAATTTTAATAGATAAATGTATGCAGTTAGTGAACGGATTAATACGTTATTACGAAAAATCAAATCTTAAGTAAACTATTAATAATTACTCCCGGACATCAGAAAACGGTCACCAGACAACTTTTTATGCTGACAACTGCTGAAATATTAAAAAAGGTAAGAGAGCTTGAGATCAAAAGCAAGAAGCTAACCAGTGATTTGTTCACTGGCGAATATCACAGTGCCTTTAAAGGAAAAGGGATGTCATTCAAAGAAGTGAGAGAATATGCTGCCGGAGATGATATTCGTTTCATTGACTGGAATGTGTCGGCCCGGTTTGGCCATCCTTTCAGCAAAATATTTGAGGAGGAAAGAGAACTGACCGTAATGCTGCTGGTTGATATCAGCAACAGTTGTTTATTCGGAACGACCTATGCCAGGAAAAGAGATATCATTACTGAAATAGGAGCTGTACTTGGCTTTTCAGCGGTGAACAATGCCGATAAGATCGGGGTTATTTTTTACAGTGATAAGGTTGAAGCTTACATTCCCCCTAAAAAAGGAAGACAGCATGCTTTATATATTGTAAGGGAGTTATTGAGCAAAGAGCCCAAGGGCAAGGGTACCATATTAACCGCAGCGTTACGTTATTTTTCCAATGTAACAAGACAAAAAAGTATTGCCTTTGTTCTCAGTGATTTCCTGGATGCCAATTATGAAGACGCTTTGCGAATTGCGGGGAAGAAGCATGATGTTATCGGAATAAAAGTTTATGATAAGATGGATCAGCAGTTGCCGGATGCAGGTTTGTTATTGGCAGAAGATGCTGAGAGAGGCAAGACAAAGTGGATTGACAGCAGCGATGCTTTTGTACGCTATAATTACGAGAAGGAATTCTTCCGGGTAACGGAATATTGTACACAAACATTTAAAAAAGCCGGTTGCGATCTGCTGCATGTGAAGACAGGAGAGGATTATGTCCGGGTCTTGCAGCGTTTCTTCCTCAGCCGTAACCGATGATACTATGAATCTTAAGTCCCTGATATTTTTGCTGATTCTTTTTTTTGGAATGTCTCCGCTGTTGGCGCAGCAAAAACCAGCTATTCAAACATCGGTTGATAAGCAAAAGATTCTGTTAGGGGAACCACTTGCATTGACAGTAGAGACTTATTTTCCTCCCGGAGCTGTTATTAAAAAAGTTTCTGCAGACAGCATACCTCATTTTGAAGAATTGGAAAGCCCCGTCATTGATACAATCCGTAGAGGGGAGGGGTTGACTGTCCGGAGTATTTACAGTCTCACCAGTTTTGATTCAGGGCACTGGGTGATTCCTTCCTTTTCCCTGTCAAAATCTGTGAAATCAGATACAATCGGCATTGACGTTGTTTTTTCGGAATTTGATCCCAAACAGGAGTACCATGACATCAAGGATATTATTGAAGTTGAGGCGGTAAAAAAACAAACGCCGTGGTGGTGGTATGTAGCTGGCGGCTTGTTGGTGTTGGGTTTAATCGGTTTCTTTTTGTTAAGAAAGAAAAAGCCAGTAGTTAGTATAAAGCCGGTGCCAGTTGTAAGTCCCTACGAGGAAGCCATGGAGCAGCTGGAGAAATTATCTGCCAAAAAAATCGAAGCAAAAGAGTTCCATTCATTACTTACGGATATTTTCCGATTATATATTTTCCGTAAAAAGGGAATACTCTCCCTGCAGAAAACTACTGATGACCTGGTAGTACAACTAAAGGGATTAGGTATTGACAAAGAAAATTTTGAAAAACTATCTCAATCGCTCAGGCTAAGTGATTTTGTGAAGTTTGCCAAATACGATTCTTCCGCTGAAGATGATTCTCAATGTTTGCTTATGATAAAAAATATTATTCGTCAAATTGAAAAATCTGGGACAGGTTCACCTGTTTAGAAACCAAGTTTATGCATGTTGTATGATTGGATCAAACATATGAGTTTTGCTTACCCTGCAGTATTCGGGTTATTTATTTTTTTTCCATGGCTGCTATGGTGGTACCTGAAAAAAAGTGACAGGCAACAAGCCACTGTCAGGGTTTCTTCAATTGATGCCTTCAGCGTATCAACCTGGAAGAAAAAGTTCCGGCATTTTCCTTTTGTATTTCGCTTGCTGGCATTGGCCAGCCTGGTATTAGCACTGGCCCGGCCACAAAAAAAGAATGAAGAGCAGCGAACAGAAGGGGAGGGAATAGATATTGTACTCTGTATGGATGTAAGTGGCAGTATGGGGTCAAGGGATATTTTGCCATCCCGGATGGAAGTGGCAAAAGAAGTAGCGGAGGAATTTGTCCGCAGCCGGCCGGTCGACAGAATCGGGTTAGTGATTTTTTCAGGTGAAAGCTTTACACAGTGCCCTGTTACAACAGATCGTAACACCCTGATCACACAAATACAGCATCTTGAGAGTCGCCGTTATCTTACTGATGGAACAGTAATTGGCGAAGGGTTAGCAACGGCTGTTGACCGGTTATCTCAAAGCAGTGGAAAAAGCAAGGTTATCATTCTGCTGACCGACGGGAAGGAAGACCCGCCTGAAACCAGGCTGATTGATCCGCTAACGGCTTTGGAAATTGCCAGGTCAAAAGGGGTGAAGGTTTATACGATCGGGATGAGTGCAGGACCATCATCCGTACAGGAAATTATCAACAGGCCTGCCGGGAAAAATCCGGCCGTTGATTTTTTGGATGAACAATTACTCCGCAAAATTGCCAGTGAAACAGGAGGGCAGTATTTCAGGGCGAAAGATAAAAATGGATTGAAGGACACATACAGCCAGATAGACCAGCTGGAAAAAACAAAGGTGGAAGTAACAACCAACAGCCGCTATGAAGAACACTTCTTTCCTTTTGTATTAGCTGCACTTTTGTTTCTTTTTATAGAGGTATTGTTGCGATATACCGTTTTAAGGAAATTTCCCTGAGGCAATATTCAGTTATCTTGCAACTTAATGAAGGCTAAAGTTTACAAATCCACGGGAAGCTGGTATACGCTGAAAGATGAAAGAGGTGAATTCTGGAATGGCCGGATAAAGGGTGTGCTCAAACTGGATGATATTACCAGCACCAATCCAGTGGCCGTTGGTGACTGGGTAGAGGCTGATGCAGAGAATGAAAATGATAAAACGGCTGTCATCAGCGAAATTCTTCACCGGCATAATTATATCAACCGCCAGTCACCGCGACATAAGCACCAGCATCATATCGTAGCAGCCAACCTGGATCAGTCGGTGCTGATTGCTACCTTAAAAGAACCGCGGACATCACAGGGATTTATTGATCGTTTCCTGGTGGCTTCGGAGATGTACCATGTGCCCGCACTGATCGTTTTCAATAAAAGCGATCTCTATAAAGGCAAAGAGCTGGAAAAATATGAGGCATGGAAAGAAATGTATGAGGCGATTGGCTACAAAGTACTGTTGGTAAGTGCAGAAAAGAAAGAGGGAATTGAAGAACTGACCACATTATTAAAAGACAAGGTTACTTTGGTAAGCGGACACAGTGGCGTGGGTAAGTCATCATTGCTGAATGTAATATTCCCGGGTATGAACCTGAAAACGGGTGATATCAGCGGATGGAGCGGAAAGGGGCAGCATACCACCACTTTTGCAGAAATGTTTGACCTCCCGGGCGGCGGGCAGATTATCGACACCCCCGGTATGCGGGAATTTGGCCTGGTGGATATTACCCGGCAGGAATTGTCTCATTATTTCCCGGAAATGCGAAACAGGCTAACTGAATGCCAGTTCAATAATTGCCTGCATATTAACGAACCGGGTTGTGCTATTAAAGATGCGGTTGTAAACGGGGAAATACACGAAGACAGGTATGTGAGCTATGTCAGCATACTTGATTCCATAGAAGAAAAGAAATACTAGGCTATTTTCTGCTGCCCTTCGTTAAAGAATTTTTCTTCCAGGGCATTGGCAAGGTCTACGACAGCCTTATTGTCCTTACTCAGGGCATCCCGGGTTTTAGTAGGAAAAAGCGAAACGCCATTATAAATACTGTAATGCAGGGTCATGTTGTGACCTTTGAAGCGGAATTCCCAGTCAATGGTATCAAAATCGTCTTCTTTGTGGGAAAAACTGACATTGAAGTCCTGGCTGAGGATGTTGGCGGCACGGTAGAATTCTTTCAATCCTCCGTCATCGGCGATCACGGCTTCGGTACAGCCTAGTGTGGTTCGTAGGGTGAGGCTCATAGTTAAGGTGTTTTAGTTTTTTCATTAGACAGGATTTTGTAACAATAAGCTGCACTTAATGTTAACTTAACTTCTGAATTTTTTTGCCTTTTTGGCATCCTTTGTAGCCTTAGGGTCTCCGCTAATCAATTTTTCGGCACCCACATTCTTACCATTGGTCGGGCAGCCTGTTTTTCTTTTAAAGAGATTGCTCAACATCCCGCAGGATGATAATAAAACCATGAAACTCAGGCCAAGAGCAAAAAATCGAAGGTTTTTCATTGTTTACAGCTTGATTGAATAACGAATTTAGGTGTAATTAATTGTCCGGCTATAGTAAAGTTACGAGATAGAAGTTGAGGTCGGAGGTCTGAAGTCCGAAATCTGAAGTCCCAGACTAAGCATAACATTTATTCATAAAACCTCTGTAGCCACTCCGGCTACTGAACTCTATTCTCCGACCTCTGAGGTCAGGCCTTAGTCATCTGACTTTTTCTCTCTGAACCAATCTGCATACCGCACATAATTATTCGCTATCCGGTCAATTTCTCCATGTATAAGCTCTTGAGAAATATCCTTCACTTTTTTGGCAGGCACTCCGGCATAAATGCTACCGGCTTCACAAATAGTATTTTCCAGTACTACTGCCCCTGCTGCAATGATAGTATTGCTATGCACTACACAATTGTCCATAACAATAGCTCCCATGCCTACCAGCACATTATCATGCAGGGTACACCCATGTACGATTGCGTTATGACCGATAGAAACGTTATTGCCGATGGTGGTACCGTATTTCTGAAAAGTACAATGGATGCAGGCCCCGTCCTGGATATTTACCTTATTGCCAATCCGGATAAAGTTGACATCCCCTCTTACCACTGTATTAAACCAGAAACTGCAGTCATCACCGGTAATTACATCACCCACAATGGTGGCATTGGGTGCAATGAAATTATTGTTACCGAATTGGGGCTGTTTGTTTTCTACAGGAAGTATTATGGGCATAAATTCAGTGTATGGTTTGAAGTTTGAGGTTAAGTGTAAAGTTGAGAATTTCTTTGCGCCTTTGCGCCTTCTTTGCGTCCTTTGCGTGAAATAAATCTATTTGAACCAGCGGGAACTTTTTTTGCGACATGTAGGCCAAACCTCACCTGCTCCGCTTGCACTGGAAATAGTGAAAGCCGACTGCTGCACATTGTATGATGCAGCCGGAAAAGAATACATTGACCTGATCGGGGGCATCAGTGTGGCGAATATCGGCCACCGGCATCCCAAAGTGATAACAGCCATACAGCAGCAACTGGAGGCTTACCTGCATGTAATGGTATATGGCGAATTTGTTGAAAGTCCGCAGGTGCAATATGCCCAATTGCTGACAGCGCATTTACCAGCATCATTGAACTCTGTTTATTTTACCAATTCCGGGGCTGAAGCAGTAGAAGGTGCCATGAAACTGGCCAAGCGGGTAACCAACCGCACCCGGATCATTGCGTTTAAAAACTCTTATCATGGCAGTACGCAGGGCGCCCTGAGTATTATTGGTGATGAATACTGGCGCAATGCGTTTCGGCCCTTGTTGCCGGATGTATTGCATCTTGATTATGGTTCTTTTGATGCGTTGAAAGAAATAACTGAACAAACAGCCTGTGTAATCGCAGAAACAGTACAGGCTGAGGCAGGGATCAATGTGCCGTCATCAGAATGGATACTGGCTTTACGAGATCGTTGTACAGAAACGGGGACATTGCTGATACTGGATGAAATACAGGCAGGTTTTGGCCGCACGGGAAAGCTATGGGGCTTTGAACATTTTAGTATTGTTCCTGATGTGCTGTTGCTGGGCAAAGCTCTGGGTGGTGGTATGCCGCTGGGGGGATTTATAGCCAATAAAAAAATGATGGATGCCTTTACAGAGAACCCGGTGCTGGGCCATATCACCACATTCGGTGGACACCCGGTTTGCTGTGCTGCCGGAATGGCGGGCATGAAAGCTTTATTAGCGGAAGGTTGGATTGAAACAGTCAAAGCAAAAGAACAATTGTTTCTGTCTTTATTAAAGCATGAAAAAATCAAAGCAGTCCGTTCTTTTGGTTTGTGGATGGCGGTGGAGTTTGATTTTTTTGATACCTGCAAGAAAGTGATTGATGGCTGTATTAATGGGTCAGGTCACTTCCAGTGCCCCGACCCATCCGTGCTGACAGACTGGTTTTTATTTGCCCCCAACTGCCTTCGTATTTCTCCTCCTTTGATCATTGCTGAAGAGCAGATAAAAATGGCCTGCGATATTATATTACATGCTTGTAATGACTAGTCTAATTGGAATTATTCAATCTCTACTATCAATTCAATCTCTACCGCCATATTCATCGGCAAAGAACACATGCCCACGGCAGACCTTGCATGTTTCCCTTTTTCGCCAAACACTTCTACCATCAGGTCTGAAAATCCATTGATCACTTTCGGATGGTCTTTAAAGTCTGCTTCACAGTTTACCATCCCCAGCACTTTTACAACCCGTTTTACTTTGTTCAGGTCACCCAGTTCAGCTTTCAATACGGCCAGCTGATTAATGGCCGTTAACCTTGCTGCCTGCTGGCCCTCTTCAATGGTTAATTCCCTGCCCACTTTACCGGTCATGTATTTTCCGGTTGCATCGGAAGGGCCTTTGCCAGCGAGAAACAAAAGATTACCTGTTCTTACCACATGCACATAATTGGCAATAGGTTTACCGATAGCGGGTAATTCAATATTCAGTTCTTTGAGTTTTGCTTCCGGATCCTGTGCGATTGCAGTGAATGCAATCGACACCGTGAGTAAAAATGAGGCAATCTTTTTCATGTGGCATATTAATTAATTTGAGAAAATATCCATGCAGCACATATAGCCCCTGCAATTGGTGCTATGATGGGTACCCAGCTATAGGCCCAGTCGCTGTCT
>CAYPBW010000089.1:0-3395 GCA_964409055.1 uncultured Chitinophaga sp.
TATTGGCTGAATACCCGTGGCATGCCGGCTTCAAAAGCTGTGTTGGGTATTCCGGCTTATGGAAGGCCTTCCGGTATTACACAATCCGGAACAGTGCTCACTTACAATGCTATACTTGGGCAGGGAGGAAATTCTCAACTGGATTCAGCTATTGTAACAGCCGGAGGATTTACCAACTATACTATCTATTATAATGGTCAGTATACGACAAAACGCAAAGCCAAACTGGCAAAGGATATAGCCAATGGTGTAATGTTCTGGGAAAAAGGCCAGGATGCCCATGATGTCAACTCGTTAATGAAGGCAGCCTGTGATACGGTGGGAAGAGCTTATTAATTGCAGATTTTATATTTCAGATTTTAGATTGACATCTTTACGCAGATCTGGAAGTTCTTTTGTTTGCTGAGAGTGCTTAGTTGTATTTATATGTTGTATCACGGAGGTCAGTAAAAGGTTAGTATCACAATTATCTCCGTCGCAACAGGGCAGGGCATTGGTGTGGCATACGGGACATTGATAATGTCCATGTACATGAACGAGTGATACAATATGGCCGCAGAAGTGACAGCGCTGGGGTTGCATATTATTCTACGGGTTGATTAAGCACTTTCCACAGCAGGTCTTTCAGTTCAGTCAATCCTTTATTGGTGACAGAGGAAATGAAAAGATGCGGAATATTATCGGGTAATTGTTTTTTGATCTCTTCTTTCAATTCATCATCCAGCATATCGCTTTTGCTGACAGCGATAATGAATTGTTTAT
Organism: uncultured Chitinophaga sp.; assembly: GCA_964409055.1. GTDB lineage: Bacteria > Bacteroidota > Bacteroidia > Chitinophagales > Chitinophagaceae > JJ008. The sequence goes on from CAYPBW010000089.1 coordinate 763, forward strand.
GCAAAAGTTCCGGGTTGTATTGCTCCAGCTCATTTACCAGTATGTCAAATTCTTTTTTATGGTCGTTACTGTCTGCAGGTACCAAAAATAATAACACGGAATTTCTTTCAATGTGGCGAAGAAACCTGTGTCCCAGTCCCTTTCCTTCTGCAGCGCCTTCAATGATACCTGGCAAGTCCGCTATACAAAAGCTCTTCCCATCCCTGTATTCAACAATACCGAGATTAGGCGTGATGGTGGTGAATGCATAAGCTGCTATTTTGGGTTTAGCAGCTGTTATCACTGATAACAATGTTGATTTGCCTGCATTGGGGAAACCCACTAAACCCACATCAGCCAGCACTTTCAGTTCCAGAATTTTCCATCCTTCTATACCGGGAAGCCCCGGTTGTGCATGTTCAGGGGCCTGGTTGGTAGGTGTGGCAAAATGAGAATTACCCAAACCGCCTTTACCTCCCGGCAACCAGATCACTTCCTGCCCGTCTTCCAATATTTCTACTTCCTGCTGACCGGTTTCTTCGTCCCTTGCCACGGTGCCCAAGGGTACTTCTATGATAATATCCTTTCCGTCCCTGCCATGGCAATTGTTGGCACCGCCTTTTTCGCCATCTTCTGCCAGTACGTTTTTATAATACCGTAAATGGAGTAATGTCCAGAGATTCCTGTTTCCTTTCAGAATAATATGAGCCCCGCGGCCACCATCGCCGCCATCGGGTCCGCCCAATGCAGTAAACTTATTACGCATAAAATGTTTGTTGCCAGCCCCGCCATGCCCGCTGCGACAAAATATCCGTATCTGGTCAACAAAATTGCTTTTTTCCAAAACCGTATTTTTATGATGTGCTGCAAAAATATACTTTAGTGGTCACTAACAACCAACTTATGAAGTACTTGCTTTTATTGCTTGCGATACCGTTTTTATCGGCCAGTGACTGTAGCAGTAAAAAGGAGAAAGAAGCTGTTGCCGGTAACAGTGATACAATGGCCTTGCCTGCCTGTGTGCAAAAGCTGATAGATGATGCCAAAAAAGAAGAACCACCAATGCCACCTGTACAGGTAGATGAATATGTTTATAAAGGCAAAAAGGTGTACCTGTTTACCGCCCAGTGCTGCGATTTTTATAATATAGTATATGATGACAGCTGTAAAACCTTGTGTGCACCATCAGGCGGCTTCACCGGGAAGGGTGATGGCAAATGCCCCGACTTTGATTCTACTGCGAAACTGGTAAGAACAATCTGGAAGAATCCTGCTAATAAATAATTGATAAAGTATTTAAACGAAAAATGCCCCGTCAGAGCCGACAGGGCATTTTTACTTCAGGGACATTGTTATTGAACCACAATCTTAGTATTGTAAACTGACCTGTTGGCATGATCAGTTACTTTTACCAAATATACTCCTTTTGATGAAGAAGCATTCAGTCTTACTGTTTGTATTTGTTTTTCTCCTGCCACACTTACGATCTGCTGCAACACCTGCCTGCCCATTACATCAGTAACCTGTATGGTGTACTGGCCTGCTTCCAGTTCATTGAACTGAATCGCAAACTGGTTATTGGTAACAGGGTTGGGGTAAATGGCAATATTTGTTTTGCCTTCAGCTTCAGGTAATAACTTGTTTACTATTTGATATTCTAACAGTTTAGTTGAGTTTTTTCCTGTATTCAATAAATTACCATTAGCCAGGTCTGAACTTTGCCAAACGGTTCCTGCAATGGCATAAGGTGCAGCAGACAGCGATTTCATTTCCACGGTATAATAAGAACTGGCCAGCATGGCGCTGCTTACTAATACTTTGTTGTCGTTGGTAACTGCGGCACCGTTCACAGTAAAACCATTGGGCAAACCAGAAATAGTGCCGAGGTGAGTAGCCACTTTTGTTTCCAGGTTGATCTTAAACACCTGGTTGCGGGCAGAGAATACATACAGGTTGCCGGCATCATCAGCTATAATGTCGCCACCGTAGCTGCTGCAGCTGTTATGTATAGACACTCCTTTATTGGCCTGGTCGTCAGCAATAGTACCCAGATCGGTGATGCTGAGTTTTTTTCCTACGGTGAAACGAATCAATTGTGTAGCATCATTGGTCATGGCATAACCATAGCCATCAGAAGCGATTACCATTCTTGTTACGATATTTCCCTGGTCAGATGATTTTACCGGTTTGCCAGTAAAGGCCTGGTCAGTTACGTAATACACTTTCATTGTTTTCAGGTCGATATAACGCAACTGATCAATGAACATGGGAGTGTAATAAAGCCGGTTGTTTTTCTTGTCGTACGCCATGGCAGCCACACCGGTTGCGAAAGCAGCATTGGTATATGTACCAAAACGGGCATCCTGCAAAGGCGTTTCAAATTGTTTGCGGGTGGTGGCGTCATATGCCAGTAATGAGGCATCATTACCACTTAGCAATACCTGGCTGTATTCGCCATTCTGCAGGTTTATTTTCCGTAAAAAATTCCAGTTAGCACCACCTTGCTGTATGTCTGTAACAGCATAGGCAAAACGATCGGCCTGCTGGGCCGTAAGGGCAGAACTCAGTAAAAGGGCTCCCGAAAAAAGGGAGAAAAAGGGTAGACATTTTCTCATACACAACGGTTTAAGAGTTTACAATCGGATAAAGTGAAA
>CAYPBW010000089.1:3495-11750 GCA_964409055.1 uncultured Chitinophaga sp.
CAAAGTGCTCCAACGATACTTTCATCACCCAGCTCCACATTATCCATGATGACGGCATTCATCCCCACCAAACAATTTCTGCCAATCGCAGCACCGTGTATGATGGCCCCATGACCAATATGGGCGCCTTCTTTTAATACAACAGTCACACCCGGAAACATATGAATAGTACAGTTTTCCTGCACATTGCAACCGTCTTCAATGATGATCTGGCCCCAGTCGCCACGCAGTGCAGCCCCCGGACCGATATAACAGTTTTTACCAATAATAACATTGCCTGTGACGGCGGCCTGCGGATGTACAAATGAGGATTCGTCAATAACAGGGATATATTCTTTGAAACGGTAGATCATAGAATCAAGGTTTTGCGATGTGCCGTTTATACTGAAATAAGTTTTTTGTCAGTGCGGTAACAAAGTCCCTTGAATACCGCAACTTCATGATCTTTCTGGTTGCGGATAGCAATATGGTAAAGGCCTGTAGATTTTCCATTATGCAGTTCTTTAGCTTCTGCCACCAGTACATCCCCGGTATGAACCGGTTTGATAAAGTTGATGGATGTGTCTAATGCCACTGATAAAACATTCCTGTTGTTACAGGCAAAAGCAAAAGCACTGTCGGCCAGTGAAAAGGCAATGCCCCCATGAATAATACCGAACCCATTGACCATTTCTTCCCTGATGGTCATTTTAATTTTACTGTATCCTTCCTTGATTTCTATAATTTCAATTCCAAGCCATTGGCTGAAACGGTCATGCTGCATCATATGACTGACAACATCATTGGCCAGTTTGTCTTTTTCAGTATTCATGTTGTTTATTTTCCTTTGAAAACAGGTTGTCGTTTTTCAAGAAAGGCATTAATGCCTTCGTTATAGTCATATGTCATGGCAGCTCTTTGCTGAAAAACATCTTCTTCCTGTAATTGTTCCTCAAATGTAGAGTGAAAAGACATGTTCAGTAGTTGTTTGGTTAGCGCTAAACCTTCCGTTGGCATTTGCGAAAGGATAAGAGCTATCTTTTTACTTTCTTCCAAAAAAGTATCGTCAGGAAAAACCTTGTACAGCATTCCCATTCTTTCTGCATCGGCAGCAGCTACTTTATCTCCAAGCATGGATAATGCGGATGCTTTTTGCCAGCCAATTAATCTTGGCAGAAAAAATGTACCACCACTGTCGGGTATCAGCCCGATTTTAGAAAAAGCCTGAATAAAAGAAGCAGACTGTGCTGCTACCACCACATCACAACATAAGGCAATATTGGCGCCGGCACCGGCCGCCACTCCATTTACAGCGGCTACTACCGGTTTATCCAGTTTTCTTATTCTGGTTACGATCGGGTTGTAATGTTCGGATAAGATTTGCTTGATCTCTATACGGTTTTCGCCTACCAATTCACTTATATCCTGGCCTGCACTGAATGCTTTACCGTTGCCTGTAATATAAACGGCCCTGACGTTTTCACTTTTACAGTCATCCAGCGCTGCCTGCATCTGCAATGCCATTTCCCGGTTGAAGGAGTTGAATTTTTCAGGCCGGTTAAGAGTGATGTAAGCGACATTGTCCTTTACTTCAAATAAAATTGATTGCATGATTGATAGGTTATTCAACAAATCTAAAATCCCCGCCTGACCATGACAAATTTAATATTATTTATGGCGGGCAGGTAAAATCGTAAATCTGAAATAGTATCAATGGCACTTGAAATAATCAAACGGTTCTTTACAGTCATCGCATTGATACAGCGCTTTGCAGGCAGTGCTTCCAAATTCACTGATGCGATGGGTATGCCAGGAATTGCAATGCGGGCATTGTACGGCTTCAGCCGCTGCAAATAACTTATCGTTGCAAACCTGTTGTTTGGGATTGGGCGGGGCAATACCGTATTCTTTCAGTTTTCTTTTGCCTTCTTCGCTCATCCAGTCAGTCGTCCATGCGGGACTGATGACATGAGTGACTTTTACTTTTTTAAAACCAAGGGTGGCCATTTCAATTTTAATGGCCGCGGCAATCATGTCCATAGCCGGGCAGCCGGTATAGGTGGGAGTGATGATGATCTCGAGTTCATCATCATTTAGTTTGATGTCACGGACAATGCCAAGGTCAACAATGGATAATACAGGTATTTCCGGATCTTTTATTTCTTCCAGGTATGTAAACAAAACCTGTTTATCAATTGCTTCTGTTTTCATTCTTTTTTCTGCTTGCAGGTTACCATTCACAACCGGGATAGGCTCTTTGCATGTACTGGAGATCGGAGAGGATATAACCAAGTTGTTCTGTATGCGTACCTGTTTTACCACCCGTTTGCATGAACACTTTTTCAGGAACAGGGAGGGTAGCTTCTTCCATCACAGCTTTTACTTTATTATCCCATTCTGTTTTTAATGAAGCTAGATCAATGTTTAATTCTATCTCATAAGGTGCTGCAATAAAAAGTTCTCCTGTATATCTCCAGAGTTCATCAATAGCGGTCATCATTCGGTTACGACTTTCTTCTGTACCATCACCCAGCCGGATTACCCACTCACTGCTCCAGCGTAGATGATAGCTAACTTCTTTCAGTGACTTTTCTGCAATGGCAGCAATGGTTTTATCGGGATTGCTTTGTAAATATTTATACAGGTAAAACTGGTAGCAGCTGAACAGGAATTGTCTCAGCATAGTTTGTGCCCAGTCTCCATTGGATTGCTCTGCCAATAAGCAGTTTTTAAATTCTCTTTCTGTTCTCAGGCAGGCAAGCGAATCTTCTGTTGATCCGTCAGCTTTCAGTTGAGCAGCATACTGGTATAAACTCCTGGACTGGCCGATCAGGTCAAGGGAAATATTGGTAATTGCAATATCCTGTTCCAGTATAGGACCATGCCCGCACCATTCACTGTTCCGTTGACCCAGAATTAGTGCATTGTCGGCAAGATGAAGTGTATAATCAATCAGGGCACTCATTACATGTGGTTTACTTCGTCAGGTAAATTATAAAAGGTTGGGTGACGGTAAATTTTATCAACTGCCGGCTCATACAATTCTCCAGCCTCTTCAGGATTACTCGCCGTTATATATTTGCTTTCTACTACCCAGATACTTACACCTTCCATTCGTCTTGTGTATACATCCCTTGCATTTTCAATTGCCATTTGTGCATCTGCTGCGTGCAGGCTGCCGGCATGTTTGTGGTCCAGGCCGTTCTTGCTGCGGATAAATACTTCCCACAAGGGCCAGTCGTGACCAGAGGATTTCGCATCTGTTTTTCCGCCTCCCTTTTCTTCAGGGATGTCGCCATAATAAAATTTTCGGATGAAATTCATATTGGTTGTTTTAGGCTGCTATGTGTTTTTGTTTGGCTGCTCTCTTGGCTGCATAGGCTGCTGCGGCTTCTCTCACCCACTCACCATTTTCCCAGGCTTTGCGGCGGGCATCCAGTCTTTGTTTATTGCAAGGTCCGTTACCTTTTACTACCTGCCAGAATTCATCCCAGTTGATCTCTCCAAAATCATAGTGTTTTCTTTCTTCATTCCATTTCAGCTTGTCATCCGGCAGTTTCATGCCCAATGTTTTGATCTGTTCAGCGATCATATCTACAAAATTCTGCCGCAGTTCATCATTACTTTTTCTTTTGATCTTCCATTTCATACTCTGATCGCTGTTGGTACTTTCGGTATCTCTTGGTCCAAACATCATCAAAGCCGGCCACCACCAGCGGTTGATGGCATCCTGGCACATGGCTTTTTGTGCTGCAGTACCTCTTGATAAAACCAGCAAGGCTTCAAAGCCCTGGCGCTGATGAAAACTTTCTTCTTTGCAGATCCTTACCATTGCCCTTGCATAAGGCCCGTATGATGTCCTGGTCAGCATTACCTGGTTCATAATGGCAGCGCCATCTACCAGCCAGCCTATAGCGCCAATATCAGCCCAGGTAAGGGTGGGGTAATTAAAAATGGATGAATATTTGGCTTTACCACTGTGCAGGTCATTGATCATTTCTTCTCTTGACTGGCCCAATGTTTCCGCAGCAGAATACAAGTAAAGACCATGACCGGCTTCATCCTGTACTTTGGCCAGCAAAATGGCTTTGCGTTTCAGGGAAGGAGCCCGGGTGATCCAGTTACCTTCCGGCAGCATTCCCACAATTTCACTGTGAGCATGCTGGCTGATCTGCCTTAAATTGGTTTTACGGTAAGCATCCGGCATCCAGTCTTTGGGTTCAATCTTGACTTCTTCGTCAATCTTTTCCTGGAAGATTTTTTCTAAATCCTGAACAGACATAGCAATTACTTTAAAGTATCAAAATTAGTAAAATCTAACGCCTGTTTACTTCTTTTCTTTTTACGCTGTTGCTAAGAAAAAGTAGTATGATTCAGGGACAGATAAATTTAGTACAGGCATATCTTTTTTTAATTGCACGATTACTTTTGATTTTATCTCAATAAGTATGACTGTGAGTTTATATAAGTCCTTTTTCATACGCCAGGGCCAGGGCCTGGGCCTTGCTGTTTACATGCAGCTTGGCATAAATATTCAGTACATGTTTTTTAGCAGTATTGGGACTTATATCCAGTTTACTGCCAATCTCTTTGTAAAGCAATCCCTGCATTAGCAGTTTTAATATTTCCTGCTCTCTTTCTGTCAGGTTAAAGGGTGTTTTTCCTTTTTCAGGAGGTGTTTTCTGCGATAGCGAAATAGAGTTATTTTGAACAAGTTGTAATATTTTGTGAGCAATACCCGGTGAAATGGGGCCCACACCATTCTCATGCATCTGGATCAATACCTCAGCTATATTATCTGAACTTTCATCTTTTAACAGGTAACCAAAGGCTCCGGCTTTAATAGCTTTAAAAATCTTTTCTTCGTCATCAAAAATTGTCAGCATAACATATTTGACAGAGGGATATAAATAGGATCCGGCTGCAACAGCATCCACACCATCCATTTCAGGCATTTCGAGATCCATTAATACTACGGATGGAATTTTTTCATCCGGTACTGTTTTCATTTTCTCAAAAAAATCTTTTCCATTTTCTGCTATAAGGGTGATCTCAAACTGAGGGTATCGCAACAGTTTATCTTTCAGAATATTTCTATTACTGGCCTTGTCATCTACAATTGCAATTTTTATCGCCATAGTTAAACAATGACAGTTATTACGGTACCGGTGTCCGTTCCGGTTGCAATGCTGAATTTAAAGCCGGATTCTGCAGCTCTTTGTTCCATATTGTCGAGCCCATTCCCTTTGTCTTCTTCTTTCATGGTATTAAAATTAAAACCAATGCCATCATCTTTTACCATCAGTTTCCATTTGTTTTCTGAAATATCGCTGCATATCAGAATGACAGAAGCTTTTGCATGTTTGATACTGTTGGATACAGCTTCTTGTACAATTCTGACAAGATTCAATGCGTCTGTATAATGAAGTATCAGACCAGGGGGAGCATCTCCCTGCACCCGAAATTGAATATGGCTGTAGTATTTAGCGAATGGATGAACAAAGTTTTTAATCCGGACAAGACAGTCTTCGGCGGTATATTCTTCATTCTTTAGAGCCCATACAGTTTCACGCAGCGAAGTAATAATATCCTTTGAGGCAAATTTCAAATCAGCGATAAGATCTTTTCTTTTCTCACCGGTGGGTTCTTTTTCTAATAATTCTGAATTATATAGAACTGCATTTGCATAGGCGCCAATATTGTCATGCAGATCTTTTGAAATTCTTTCTCTTTCCAGTTTTAATTGCCTCTCATTCTCCAATTGCTGCAATTTCTTGGCATATTTCCTGGTATTTCGCTGGTTGATGCCGTAGGTAAGCAATGAAATAAAAAGCACACCCAGTACAGTGAAAAACCACCAGGTTTTCCAGAAAGGGGGAAGAATTGTGATGTATATTTCTTTCATCGGTTTGGCATCCTTGTCAAATGAACGGGAAGCATATAGCTGCAAAGCATATTTCCCGGGAGGAAGTGAATAACGAACGGTTTGCATCCCTGTATTCTGTATCCATTCTTTATCTAATCCCAGCATTCTGTACTGGTAAATGTATTGCGCCGGGTTGTTATTGGCCATTGCAACAAAGTCAAATGAAAGTGAATTCTGGTCATAGCCTGATTTTATTTTTTTAATGTTCCAGCTTGCAGAATCATTTTCAAGATCGGTATTGTTTACCCGTATGCGGGTAACGAATAGTTTAATTTCTTCTTCAAAGCTGTTGATAGCTGAAGGAAAAAAACTGCTTACGCCGTTCATGCCGCCAAAAAAGAGCTCACCATCTTCAGCGACAGCCACTACGCCGGTGTTGAATTCGTTCTCTTGTAAACCATCCTCTTTGGTGAGTTGAAAAATATTGCCCTCTTTATTAATTCTGAAGATTCCTTTATTACTGCTGCACCAGAGGTTGTTATTTCTGTCAATGGCAATTGCATAGATACAATCATCCGGAAGTCCATTCTCTTTGCTCCAATGAAAAAGTATTTTTCCATTGCTATTGATCCTGAAGATTCCTTTATTGGTGCCCAGTAAAATTGTTTCATTGTCATCTTTTGCAAAACACCGGACACCTCCTGTATTGGGGAAGGGTATTCTTCTTATCTCTTTAAAAGTGTTCCCATCAAGAAAGATTAATTCATCATGTACATGATAAATAATGTTGTTTTTATACCAAAGCCTGGCAAGTATATATTCAGCAGAAATTTGGTACACAGTGGTTTTTTTATCGGTAAAATGGGTTCGAAAAAGCTGGTACATGGATTGAACCACAGCCTTTTCGTTATCCTTGTAGATCGCATTGCCAAAATAGTCAATTGGGTATTGAGGAGTGCCTGAAAAAGTAACAGCATAGCTTGTTAATGCAGAGAGATTTGCATTTAGTGTCCATATTTTTTTTTCTCCCAAAACGAAAAGGAGATAATTGCCGTTTTGGTCTTTTAAAATCGTATTGACACCGAAAGAAGTTGTTCGGCCCGGGAGCTTCGCAATATGCCGGATCAGCCTTTGTGTAGTATCGAATATGAATAGACCCGCATCACTTGTGCCCGCCAGTATCCTGTTGTTTTTTTTATCCGGCAGAAGGCCGATTACCCGATTCTCTTCTTTATTGAGTGAGCCAAAATATTTAATCGGATAATTATTACGGATTATTTTTCTGATACCTCCTGTTACTGTCTGCAGATAAAGGTTGCCAAAATAATCTTCTGCAATCTTCGCAATAGTTAGATTGCCGGTAACCGGCTGGTTCTGAAAATTGACGAACTCTGATTTCAATACCCGGAAACTTGAATCGGTTTCATACAGGTGATTATTAATAGAAACAATGTATTTATTCTGCCAGCGACAGGTATTGAACCGGGAAAAATCCTTGTCTATAAATTTTCCTGTAATCGGCAGCTGTTTATTTGTACCAGAAATAAAATCCCAGCATTGTAAAGCAGAATTTTGGAAATGCGTGGTATAGAGAACCTTTTCTCCCGGGAGAAGACGAAGGAAGTATTGGGATCTTTGATGAATAGGGGGCGACTGGTAAAGCAATTTTTTGTTTAGCAGATCCCATAAACAAATGGTTTCTTTCATCCAGAATGCGAACTTGTGATCAATTATATTTTCGCTTATACCAGGTATATTTTCACTTTGTGTACTGTAGGAGGGCATCCCTGTATTTACAGCGCTGACTATTTTGAAAGTTCCCCGGTGTATACCGAAAATTGTAGCCTTCTCATCATAGCAATATATGATCCCATCATCTTCACCAATAAAATAAACCGGTTTTTGCAGGCCTGAAGGCTGCTTGTATACTTGTATAAAACTGTTTTTCTCTATTTCGTATTTGGAAATACCCTGTGAATGACTGATCAGCAGGTCACCGTTGCTGCAGCGGAATAGCTTTGCATATTTATCGTCTGGTAGCCCCGGTTGAATTTTTATCGTTCTGAAACTATTACCATCAAACTGTTGAATACCATTCGGGAAGGTTACCCAGCAAAAATTATTCTTGTCCATTTCAATATCTCCGATAGTACTTTGAAGCAATCCCTCATTGACATTATAACTGAATGTGTTGTACCTGTTTAGCGGCTGGGTCCGGCTGCTGTGATAAAATAAAACAGCCAGTAAGAAGGTTAAAAAATGGCCGGGCTTTCTCAAGCTACTGAGTTTGTAATATCAAATTAAGGAATACTGCCGGAATTCCTTTGTAATCCAAATGGATTATAGGCCAAAATGAGTCCCTTAGATATTTTCGGATCACTCAAGTATCGCTAACTGTTATGGGAATGAA
>CAYPBW010000090.1:0-11624 GCA_964409055.1 uncultured Chitinophaga sp.
TCCAGCCTCACAAACTCCACATACCTGTTCTTGATCTTTCTTGCCCTGTACCAATCGAACATGATGATGAAGAGTAAACCACCTACAATTAATGTTACATAACCGCCATGCGGAAACTTGTCCAGGTTGGCATAAAAGAAACTGAACTCAATGGCTAAATAAATAATAAGGTACAGGTAAACCAACACTGACTTTGTCCGGTGCAGTACAAGATAGTTGGCAAATAATACGGAAGTGGCAATCATAGTAGCAGTAATGGCCAGCCCGTAGGCCGCTTCCATATTGGAAGCTTTCTGGAAGTAGAGAACAATGCCAATACACCCTGCAAACAAAAGAAAATTGACTGCTGAAATATAAAGCTGTCCTTTTGTTTCTGTCGGATAGTTAATTCGCAGCTTGGGCCACAGGTTAAGCCGCATGGCTTCGCTTACAAGAGTAAACGATCCTGATATTAAAGCCTGGCTGGCAATAATGGTGGCGGCAGTGGCAATGCTGATGCCAAAATACATGAACCAGTGTGGCATTATTCCATAGAAGGGATTAAAGCCCTGCTCAATCATGGATGCGCTGATCATCTCACCATTATGATAATGTAACAGCCATGCCCCCTGGCCCAGATAATTCAGGATAAGGCAGGTTTTTACAAAAACCCAGGAATAACGAATATTCCATTTGCCGCAATGCCCCAGGTCGGAGTACAAAGCTTCTGCACCGGTAGTGCAAAGAAAGACGCCACCCAGGATAAAAAACCCCTGCGGGTAATTGCTTAACAGGTTGTAGGCGTAATAAGGATTAAAGGCTTTTAATACCGGCAGGTAATTAAAAAGTTGTACAACCCCAAGGGTGGCCAGCATTACAAACCATACCAGCATGACAGGCCCAAAAAAACGACCGATAAACGCAGTACCAAACTGCTGAATAAAAAAGAGTACGGTAAGTATCCCAATAACAATATAAACCACTGTCCATTGGCTGATATGAGCAAGGGCAGGCACCTGCTTCAACCCTTCAATGGCCGATGTAACAGAAATAGGAGGGGTGATCATACCATCGGCCAGCAGGGCAGCGCCACCGGCCATAGCCGGAATGACCAGCCATTTCTTTCGTCTTCTTACAAGGGCAAATAGAGAAAAGATACCACCTTCACCTTTGTTGTCTGCCCGGAGGGTTAGTATCACATATTTAATGGTGGTTTGCAGGGTAAGTGTCCAGATGATACAGGATAAGGCACCGGCAATCAGCTCTTCTGAAACCGTTTTCCCATTCATGATGGCATTAAGTACATAAAGCGGGGAAGTACCGATATCGCCGAAAATGATTCCTAAGGCAATCAGCAAACCTGCTGCACTTGCCTTGTTGTGAGAGATTGACATAGGTAATGAACTATGATGAATGGACAAATGTAAAAGCGCCTTTTGTCGCTTCGTTGATTTTGGCAACTCAGAAGATCAAATCTTTATAAAATCTTTATACGCAGTTATTGTCATTGTGTATGAAAGCTTCGGTCTAATTTTGCTTTTACAGGTAATGAAAGATTTTTTACAAAGTAAACCGGGGATACGCTGGCAATATTTTTACAGTGTATTGATAGTGATAACTGTTTCATTGCTCTGTTATGGATTATCACCTTACCTCGGTTACCGGGTTATTGCCCTGATCCTGTTGCTGGCCGTTTCCATCATTGCCATCTCATTTGAAATTTTTCCGGTACTGCTGGCGGCAGCCCTGTCCGCTTTTATCTGGGATTTCTTTTTTATCCCTCCGCACTTCACCATACATGTTGCCTCTGCCGAAGATGCCATTCTGCTGATCATGTATTTTATCATTGCAATGGTAAATGCGGTGCTTACCTACCGTATAAGAAAAGTAGAAAAGCTGGCAAGGCTGAGGCAGGAACGGGCCAAAGCTGTCAAGCTGTACAATACATTGCTCAACTCTTTATCACATGAATTGAAGACACCGATTGCAACAATAATCGGCGCAACAGATAACCTGCAGGAGAATAATCAAAACCTTACAGAGCATAACAAACAGCAACTGCTGGCAGAAATAGCCAAAGCTTCGGTAAGGCTGAATCAGCAGGTGGAAAACCTGTTGAATATGTCCCGTATTGAATCAGGCTTTTTGAAGCCAAAAATGAATTGGTGTGATGTAGGGGAGATCATGTACGCAGTTGTGAAAAGAGTGGAGGAAGACGGGGCTTCACAGCAAATCAAAATTGATGTTTCCCTGCAGCTTCCCTTATTCAAACTGGATAAGGGAATGTTTGAACAGGTGCTTTTTAATTTGCTGAGCAATGCAGTTCGTCATACGCCGGCTGACGCCGGCATAAGATTGGGAGCTTCTTTTGATCAATATCTTTTGGTTACAGTAGAAGATACTGGTAAGGGACTTCCGGAAGAAGAGATACCATTTGTGTTTGATAAGTTCTACCGGTTGAAAAACACAACTGTTAGCGGCACCGGGCTTGGACTCTCCATTGTAAAAGGTTTTACAGAAGCGATGGGAGGATCCGTGCAGGTTCAGAATAAAACAGGAGGTGGCGCCATATTTACCATTACCCTGCCTGCTGAAATATCTTCCATTAAAAAAACAACGGATGAATAAAGCGGAAATACTGATCATTGATGACGAGCCGCAAATCAGAAGATTGCTGGAAATAACCTTGCATAGTAATGGTTATGCAGTAAGCCTCGCAGCTACGGCAAAAGATGGTTTGATAATGGCGGCTAATCATCCTCCTGATCTTATTCTGCTCGATATTGGTCTTCCGGATAAAAACGGGCAGGAAGTATTAAAGTCATTGCGGCAGTGGTTTACCAACCCGGTAATAATACTTTCGGTACAGGATGATGAAGATGATATTATATCTGCATTGGATAGCGGGGCCAATGATTACCTGACCAAACCCTTTCGCACAGGCGAATTACTGGCAAGAATTCGCTCAGCTTTGCGTTCAGTGGTAATGGAGGATAGCGATCCTGTCATCCGGGGGCATGACCTGGAGATAGATCTTACAACAAGAACGGTGAAAAAGAATAAAGAACTGGTAAAACTCACAATGACAGAATACAGTTTACTGGCATTGCTGGTGCGTAATGAAGGCAAAGTGCTTACTCATCAATACCTGTTGCGGGCTGTGTGGGGCCCGGGTTTCATCAACCAGTCGCAATACCTGAGGGTGTTTATTGCGCAACTAAGAAAAAAAATTGAAACAGATTCAAACAGGCCGGAATACCTGCTGACAGAATCAGGTGTGGGTTATCGGTTTGTGATCAGCCAGGCTTAATCCCTCCTGGAATCTAAGGTAAAACCAACCGTAGTGCCCACTGCTTCTGTGCTTCGTACATGAATCGTTTGCCCATGGGCTTCAATAATGTGTTTGCAGATAGCCAGTCCAAGTCCGCTGCCGCTTACATCAATACTCCTTCCTTCTTCTGTTCGGTAAAAGCGTTCAAAAATGCGGGGTAAATGTTTTTCAGGAATACCAATACCATCATCACTGATTTCAATCAGTATGTGTTTGCCGTCGGTTTTGTACATGCTGGCGGTAATGCTGCCCTTCTGCTTTCCGTATTTAATGGAATTTTCTACCAGGTTCGTCAGCACCTGCCGGATCTTTTCTTTATCAGCAAACACAGTTAACGGCGACTCACAGCCTTTCTTGATAGTACAGTAAATATGCAGTGGCTCTGTTTTTACCGAAAGGCTTTCATACACATCTCTTACCAGGTCCTGTATCACAAAATTTTCTTTGTATAAAACCAGTTCCCCTCTTTCCAGTCTTGATATCTCATCAAGATCGTTGAGTAAATGAGTAAGACGGTCTACATTTTTGGCGGTCTTCTCCAGGAATTTTTTATTGATCTCCGGTTTTTCCATGGCACCGGAGAGTAAAGTGTCTACATAACCTTGTATGGCAAATACCGGCGTTTTGAATTCATGCGACAGGTTTTGCAAAAACTCTTTGCGAAACTGTTCATTCTGCCGTAGCATTTCCAGTTCCTCTTCATTTTTTGTGGCCCATGCTTCTACATCTTCTCTTACCTCGTCAATACTTTTTTGCGGCAACACATACTTATAATAGGTTTCTTCTCTTTTGGTGGCTTTTGTTTTGTAAATGAATTTATAGATCAGTTTGATCTTGCGGTAAATGAACCGTTCCAGCATGAAAGAAATGAGAAAATAACTGCCTGCCATGATGATAGCAAAACAAAACAAACCAATCCACCAGCTTTTTTCTACATAACCAATCAGCACACTGATAGGAATAGCCAATAACAATGCCGTAAACGCAGAAAGCTGTCTGGGTGAAATATTCTTTGTAGAAAACATGCTGCTAAGCTACGAAGTGAAAGCAGTGAACAAAGGAGTTTTACAAAGTCCCCCTTTAGGGGGATATAGGGGGCTAAAGCTCAAACTTATAACCGACCCCTTTTACCGTAGTGATACAATCAATACCCAGTTTCTGGCGGATCTTGCGGATATGCACATCAATAGTACGGTCGCCAACGATCACATCATTGCCCCACACCTGGTTCAGGATTTCATTTCGGAGGAAAACACGGCCGGGCTTTTGGGCCAGTAAATACAACAGTTCAAATTCTTTTTTGGCCAGTACAATTTCTTCTTCTCCCACTTTCACGATAAACCGTTCCGGGTCTATCGTCATATTTTCAATGGTCAGTACCCGGGCCTCTGTTTTATTCAGCCGGCGGAAAAGGGCATTCACCCGGCTCAGGAATACTTTTGGACTAATAGGTTTGCTCAGGTAATCATCAGCGCCGGTTTCCAGCCCTTTTATCTGGGTGCCTTCATCATTGACGGCAGTCAGGAAGATGATCAGCGTTTCTTTAAAGGCAGCCTGTGAACGGAGCAGCTGACAAACCTCTACGCCTGTCTTTTTGGGCATCATCACATCCAGTATCACCAGGTCCGGGTTGGTGCGGCGGGCCTTTTCCAGGGCTTCGTCCCCGTCTTTGGCCGTGATGACCTCGTATCCCTCGTTGGAAAGATTGTACTTGAGAATTTCAAGAATATCTGGTTCGTCGTCTGCAATCAGCACCTTTCGGGCTTTGTTTTCCATGATGTGGAAAGTTTGCGCAAACCTAATGGGAAATCAGTTGCTTGTAAAATTTAACATGCTTCGTTTACACAGACTTAATGATAACTTAATATTTTATGCGTTAGCACAATATTTTTTATATAGCCATAAAACAGCTATTTCCGTTTTAAATGCGTCTGTATCAGTAAGAAGCAACAGAAAAGGCCATGTCAGCATTGCTTACTACCTTTGCCATTTCAATCCTTATAATGAAAACAGTGAGGCACCTTATCTTATTTGTTTTTTTATTCCTGTTGGCAACAGCTACCCGGCCCCAGGGAGTAAGTGTGGCCGATACCATCAAAATTCCTATTGCTTATAAGCCTGCACAGAACCGTGAACTCAGGCATGATTATATTGATAATGAACAGAAGAGTATCCTGTCAGCCGACGGAAAGGCGGATGGCAGGTTTACCCCTGCAAATAATGACGAGATCAACTTTCTGGTAACGCAAAGCCTTGTCAAAAAGGTGGATGCATTGCAGTATCTTATCGAAACCGATAGCATACTTGATCACCGGCTAAAAGTTAAGTATCTCTCCGGTCTGGAATATGTCCTCAAGTATTTTAGTCAAAACTGGAAGATAAAGTCTGACAAGAAGGTTAACCCGGCCAGCCTGCCGGCAATAATTAATGCATATGAACAGGCGATGATGAAAGACAGGAAAGGCGAATCTGTTGAACCTGTGATCAGCCCTCTCAGTTATGATGCAGGCAGCAATGTGCTGGTACACATTTTTGAGAAAAACCCGGGCTATCAGCAGGCAAAAAACAAATTGGTACTTAAATATTGCATCCTTCACCCCGACAAAGCCCTGGCTACCCTCCGGGATAATCCCAACATGCCCTTTGCCGATAGTTTGGTTAGGGCATTGGATAAAAGAAAATATGCACGGCAGTTGTATGATTTTTCGCAGGCCAATAATCACCTCGGTTATGTGATCAGGAATATTACAGATGATGTATTCATCAAAACCATTGTAAAAATGGCCCGCAGCAGAAGCGGGCAGCAGTATTTTCCTTTTTTGGACAACATCGTTAGTGGTAAAATGACCATTGAAGACATTGATGCTGTCAAGGATGATTCTCTGAAGTATTACAAGTTGCTGGTAAGAACACAAATGGACTATGTGACCAGGGCTATCGAAAAAGATACAGCATTTGAATTCAAATCACTGACCGACAGGCTGGAGAAAAAGGCAAGAGAAGATTTTGTGAATGTGATCAATGGCCTGCACAATGAAAACGCTGAAGTTCGGTTCAGATCAATCCAGCCGCTTTCGGCAGAGGAACTGTATTATCTGGCTGTTTCATCAGACGGATCCATTTACACTTCAAGTTTTGTGAAAGGAGTATACCCGCTGATGATGAAAAAAGTCAATAACAGGGGCGACTCTTTATTGATGCAGCTGAAGTTTGATAAATACAGGAAGTTTATTAAAATGTCTGCCGGCTACAATACGTTGGGTAATTTTTTAAGCTCATTCCCTAAAACAGAAGATGCGGCCAGCCTGATGAGGGCTTTTGTCAGCAACCTGGAAAAATCAGACGGACTGGAAGATGGAGTAGATGTGGCAGACTCTTATGCCAGTATTGCTGAAACAATAAAACCCCTTGCCGAAGAGATGCTGGCCAATGTAGAAAGGAATTATCAACGAAACAATGCAGCAGGCAACAAGAAGGGTATTGCTATTTATAACATTCTTCAGAAGTTGTTCCTTTCGGCTGATTCTACCAAAAAGGTAGACCTGACCAAAGAGTTGGGAATACCCCCTGTGTATGAAGTGCCTTTTAATACAATGGTCAACGATAGTGGCAGGGTGATCATGCAGGTCTTCTTTTATGGCGATAAAGACGGGCAGGGAATATTTGTGGGCTTTCAAAATATGTACGGTAATGCCAACTGGAAAATTGACAGGAGCAATCCGCAATGGATAACGATAACTTCGGTGAAAGGCAGGCCGGTTACCATTTTTGCCAACCGCCCGTTGCCCGAAGAAACAGGTGAGGATGAAAAAGCACAGCAGGCCCTGGGAGAGTACCTGGAGAAAAATAAATTGTATCCCACCATTACTATTCACCGGGGCCATAGCTACTATGCTCCTTATACAATTGCCCAGATGTTCCCTACATCAAGAATTGTATTCCTCGGATCATGTGGCGGGTATCACCTGGTACATGATGTGCTGGCAAAAGCATCCGATGCCCATATCATAGCTTCCAAACAAATAGGCGCTACAGAAGTAAATCGTCCTTTCTTTCAGCTGCTGACAGAAAAAGTGAGGAACGGGAATAATATTGACTGGGTACCTTTCTGGAAAGAGCTGGACAAAATGGTAACTGCTAAAGAGTTTGAAGATTATATACCTCCGTATAAGAATCTCGGTGCTCTGTTCATCAAAGCGTACAAGATTGCGATGGGCGAGGAAGAAGAAAAGAAAGGGTTTTAATCATTCCCTTCTGGTTAAATTTGCCCCTTCATTAACTGTTTATTTTGCCAGAAAATAAGAAAAGTTTTTTCGACTTTGGGTTGTTGCGGAGAGTGTTTGGATATGCAGCTCCCTACAAAAAGAAATTTTACCTGTCTGTAGTCCTGGCTATCCTTTTGGCCGTGATCACACCTGTCAGGCCCATGCTGATACAAGTAACGGTGAATACTTATATCGCCAATTCCCTGGCCGATATGGTAGTGAAGGTAACCCTCATTCAAATCGGGCTGATACTGGTGGAAACGGCCATGCGGTTTCTGTTTTCGTTGACCACAGCGGTACTGGGCCAGTCGGTGGTAAAGGATATGCGGATAGCTACCTATAAGAAAATCCTTAACCTGAATCTTTCCCAGTTCGACAAGACACCAATTGGTACGCTTACCACAAGAACGATTAACGATATTGAATCAATCAATGATATTTTTTCAGATGGCCTCGTTCCTATTATCGCCGATTTGCTTTCCATCGTCTGTGTGCTGCTGTTCATGTTTTGGTCAGATTGGCAGCTGACGCTGATAGCACTTATTCCTTTTCCGATCATGCTGATCGCTACTTATTATTTTAAAGAAAGCATCAACAGGTCTTTTTTTAAAGTAAGAAATGCCGTGGCGAATCTGAATGCTTTTGTGCAGGAACACCTTACGGGTATGTCGGTGGTACAGGCTTTCGCAGCAGAGAATAAGGAGTTTGAAAAATTCAAAAAGATCAACAAAGAACACCGGAACGCTAATATTAAAGCCATTTTCGCTTATTCTGTTTTTTTCCCGGTGGTGGAAATTGTACTGGCTTTGTCCATCGGCCTCATTGTGTGGTATGGCGCCGGGCAAAGAGCCGAGGCGGGTACCATCATATCCTTCATACTTTGCCTGAACCTGTTATTTCGCCCACTTCGTGTTATTGCAGACAAGTTTAATGTATTGCAGATGGGCATTATTGCCAGCGAAAGAGTGTTCAAGGTATTGGATAATGAAGACTTTGCCGACAATAACGGAAACTACGCACCGGCACAGGTAAAGGGTGCTATTGAGTTTGATAAAGTCTGGTTTGCTTATACTGATGATAATTATGTATTAAAAGATGTGTCTTTCAAAGCTAATCCGGGTGAAACGATTGCGATCGTCGGCCACACCGGTAGCGGCAAAACCACCATCATCAGTCTTCTCAACAGGCTGTATCATATCCAGAAAGGGAGCATTAAAATAGATGATATAAATATTGAGGAGTTTGAACTAGGTTGCCTGCGGAAAAACATCGGGGTGGTGCTGCAGGATGTTTTTTTGTTCTCGGGGTCCGTTATGGACAATATCACTTTGCGAAATCCTGGAATATCCAAAGAGAAGGTGATGGAGGCAGCAAAACTGATAGAAATGCATGATTTTATTTTGCGGCTGCCGGGGGGATATGATTATAATGTAATGGAAAGAGGAGCCACCCTGTCTCTCGGCCAGCGTCAGTTATTGTCTTTTATTAGGGCAATGTTGTACAACCCATCTGTTTTGATACTGGATGAAGCCACTTCATCCGTCGATACAGAAAGCGAACAACTGATACAGCATGCCATTGACACCCTGATCAAGGGAAGAACCTCGATTATTATTGCCCATCGTCTGTCAACGATCCGGAAGGCAAATAAAATCATAGTGCTCGACAAAGGAGAAGTAGTGGAGGCCGGCACTCATGATGAACTGTTGAAAAAGGGTGGTTTTTATAGTAAATTGCATGAAATGCAGTTTGAGAAAAAAGAAAATAATTGATAGACAGGCTGTATTGCATAAATAATGAAAAACGATATCAACAAGAAAAAAAACAATATGCTAAAGGAATCTCAGACTCCTTACATGAGGACGTTCTCTTCACAAGAGGAGGCAGAGAGATTCAACATGACTGAAAACGTAGAATTGTCTGACATGGAAAAATTCAGACTTTTTTGCAGGATGATGCGTATTGGTAAAATGTTGGCTTCGGCCAAGATTATAAAATAAGTTCCTGTTTATTATGGATTCAATGGATGAAGGCTTGCTGGAATTTTGGCGAGGGCTTAACAGTCATGGTGTCAAGTATATTATGGTGGGTGGGTTTGCTGTTAATATGAATGGATATATACGGGCCACAAAGGACTCCGATTTGTGGCTAAAGGATACTTTTGAAAACAGGAAAAGACTCAGGTTGGCTTTTAATGAATTAGGTTATGGAGATTTTCCATCATTTGAAACCGGAGAATTTGCGGCAGGATGGACACAGTATTACATAGCCAATGGAATAATATTGGATATTATGACCTCAATGAAGGGATTGGAAGATCTATCTTTTGATGAATGCCTTAGTTTGGCAAATAAAGCTGATTTAGATGGAGTTATAGTTCCCTTTTTGCATATCAATCATCTCATTGCCAATAAGAAAGCGATTAACCGGCCAAGAGACCAAATGGATGTTATAGAACTGGAGAAAATAAAAAAATATTTGGAGAAGAGAGACAAACAAGGTGGGGGGGGATAATCTTTCAAATTCCGATATTTCAATTCCCTTTTTCACCCCCACACCCTTATCTTTGCGCCAAATTTCGGGATAGGTATGTTAGTACGGCGTTTCAAATCCTTTACTGTAGCGGTTTTCAGCCTTTTTTTATTGTTTTTTTCCATTCCGGTATTAGCCCAGCATGAGGGGGGGGATACAACCCACCAGCAGGCGGGTCATGAGGCAACCGGTCATGAAGAAGATAAAAAAGAAAAGCTGAACATAGGGGAAGTGATATTTGAGCATGTACTGGATGGTCATGAATTTCATTTTTTTGGAAAATCTATCCCGCTGCCGGTAATACTCTACTCACCACAGAAAGGGTTTACTTCTTTTATGTCTTCAGCTTTTCATCATGGAGAGCATGCCCACGAAGGATACATGATCCTGACCTCTCATAACATTGAAAAGCTTGGACTTGATCCTAAAAAATTCAAGTCAGAACAGATCATCGCTGTAGATGCAAACGGTAAATATGATCCTTCTGTAAAAGTGTATGATTTTTCTCTTACCCGCAACGTAGTACAAATGACGCTGGCGCTGATCATATTTGTGTGGATCATGCTTCGAATTGCCAAAAGATATAAATCAGGGGTTGGGGTTACTTCTGCACCCAAAGGTTCACAAAGCCTGCTGGAGCCTGTTATCACTTTTGTAAGAGATGAAGTAGCAAAGCCTAACCTGGGTCATAAGTATGAAAAGTACCTGCCCTACCTGCTGACAGTTTTCTTTTTCATTCTCATCAATAACATCTTTGGCCTGATACCGGGCTCTGCCAACGTAACGGGTAATATTGCCTTTACGGCTGTGTTGGGTTTGATTTCTTTTGTGGTGATCCTGTTCAGTTCTAATAGTCATTACTGGGGTCACATTTTTAACCCTCCGGGAGTGCCCTTCGGTGTTAAACTGATATTAGTACCAGTAGAGTTCCTGAGTGTATTTATCAAGCCCTTCGCCCTTATCATACGTCTTTTTGCCAACATGGTGGCTGGTCATATTATTATCATTTGTTTGATTTCACTGATTTTCATCTTTGGTCAGTTGAACCCGGTTGCCGGTTGGGGAGCTTCTCCGTTGTCAATTGGTTTTACTGTATTTATATATATGATCGAAGTCCTGGTGGCATTCCTGCAGGCATTCATCTTTACGATGTTAACTGCGGTATTTATCGGCCAGGCCTTTGAAGGAGAACATCATGATGAGGCACATGCGGCTCATCACTAAAACTGTATTTTTTAACTATCAATAATAACAAACATGGATTTACTGAACGTAATTCTGTTGGAAGCCACAGCTAATGCAGGTGGTGCAATTGGTGCAGGTCTTGCTGCTATCGGTGCCGGTATCGGTATCGGTCAGATCGGTAAAGGCGCTGTAGAAGCCATTGCCCGTCAGCCGGAAGCGTCTAACGACATCCGTGCTAACATGATCCTGACAGCTGCCCTTGTAGAAGGTGCTGCACTGTTTGCGATCATCGTAGGCTTCCTTGCAATGGTATTATAATCATTGCCACAACT
>CAYPBW010000091.1:0-11580 GCA_964409055.1 uncultured Chitinophaga sp.
AATATCTCTATCACCCCAACCCTGACATGTATTATTTCAGCGGGTACAGGGAGCCCCATTCGCTGCTGCTCATTTTTAAGGAAGAACAAACAGATGCAACAGGAAACAAATACAAGGAAATATTATTTGTGCAAAAAAGAAATGCCCAGGCTGAACAATGGACTGGCAGAAGACTGGGCACAGAAGGCGCCAAAGAAAAGCTGGGTATCAAAATGGCTTTCAATGGCAATGATTTTAAAAAATTCAATATCAACTTTTCTACTTTCAATAAGATCATCTTTGATAAAATGCCCGTAGATATTCCTAATGGATGGGACAATGCAGATTTATATGATCTTATTCAGCAATTCAAAGAAAAAACAGCCATGCCCGAAAAACTGGCTGATGATAAACGATTTGATACCCGTTTATACCGTGATCTCACGGCACAACTCAGGGAAATAAAAACCCCGGAAGAACTGGATCTTTTGCGCAAAGCAGTAGAAATATCCTGCCAGGGACAGAATGAAGTGATGAAAGCGGTGAACCCTAATATGTCGGAACTGGAGATACAGGGTCTCCATGAATACGTTCACAAAAAGTACGGCGCCGAGAGTGTGGGATATGGTTCAATTATCGGTGCCGGTGAGAATGGTTGCATATTGCACTATATGGAAAACAGCAAAACCAAAGTAGGCACCAGCATGCTGCTCATGGATGTAGGTGCCGAATATCATGGCTATACCGCTGATGTGACCCGCACTATACCGGTTGACGGAAAGTTCTCCGAGGAAGAAAGAAAGATATACCAACTTGTTTACGATGCCCAGGAAGCCGCTTTTAAAACATTGAAGGATGGTTCCAAATGGGCCGATGCCAGTGCCGCTGCCCAGCATGTCATTGCAGAAGGCTTATTAAACTTAGGCATCATAAAGAATAAAAATGAAGTGAGCAAATATTACCCGCATGGGTTGGGCCATCATATTGGCATGGATGTACATGACAGGGGTACTTATGATAAGCTGAAAAAAGATATGGTGATTACGATTGAACCGGGTATTTATATACCGGAAGGCAGTAACTGTGATAAAAAATGGTGGAGCATTGCAGTGCGGATTGAAGACGACCTGCTGATTACCGAAACCGGGTATGAACTACTTTCCCATTTTGCACCCCGTAAAATAGAAGAAATCGAAAAGAAAATAGCCGAGAAAAGTGCGGTAGATGATTTCAAACTTCCTCCGTTGGAGTCAGGAAAGAAAAAAGGATTCTGAAAAACTGATATTAAAACAGGGAACACACACATATTCTGATTATTTCAAAAAAAGGTGTATCCCCTGTTTTTTATGTTAATTGGGATATACTATTTTAAATGTTCCGTTGGTTATTGTTTTAGTTGAATTAGATACATAATCAAATGCTGAACCGCTGAATGTTCCAATAATTGTTTTTGTAGAAGTATCATGACTTGTTATTGTTACAACAATGTTGACACCAGGAGTTGTAGTGGGGTCTGTAGCTTCCAGCTCAAGCCCGGGAAGTCCGTCGAAATAGAAATAAGCTCCGTTAACAAGTGTTGTAAAATTAGTATTGTACGTTTCCCCAGCAGTTATGATTCCGCCTGCCGGATCCCCTAATGTTAAATTAAACAAATCAGGCGTACCGCCATATTCACCATAATAATCAACAATTCTAAAGGGGGGGAATGTAGCTACATCAATGCCAACTACATCAGATGTAGAGCCTGAATAAGTTGTAGTTCCTATTTTGAAACTCCAATCAATAACTGGTGCAGCTGTACATGTAATTGGAATGCTGCATGTTGGTGTACCCACAGATAAATTAAAAGTACCGGCAGTGGTGGGGGATGTTGTTGAAACGCCTGTAAGAACAATGCTGGTTGAAGAAGTAGTCAACGTTCCCGATCCTGTGAATGTCATTCCATTAATAGAGGCACTAATATTATAACCTCCGGCCGTTGATACTGTTACAGGCAGAGTAATAATGTTGCCCGCACCAAGATTGATGCCTTGCTGATAGATACCACTTACAACGACATTAGGGCAATCAATCGTATAAACCGCAGGTCCTACTACATCAATTGTGAAATTGCAGGAAGCGAACGGAGCTGCAAAAGTAATTGTATTCGCTCCGGCTGTAGTAGGCGTACCAGCGCCAATTAAATTTATGGTTTGATTTCCGGTAGTAAGAAAAGCCCCTGTTTTTGTAAAGGTCATACCTCCGCCAGATGCAGTGATGGAATACGTTCCGATAGCTGTTACATTCACTGTAATATCTACTGTATTGGCGGCAGTAAGGGCAACATCTTTTGTATAGGTTCCGTTCACTACGGCACTGGCACAATTGGCCGGCGTTCCGCCATTGACCAGCGTAAAGGTTGCAGGCCCGCCGGCGCCGGCAGGCAAAACGGTAACCTGGATATCACACACAGTGCTGTCAAATGTGATGACAAAATTATTTACACCGGCAGCAAAAGGAGTTCCGTTTCCTCTCAGGGTTACTGTATTTACACCCGGTGTGGTGAAAATGCCGGTAGCCCTGAAAAAATAACCATTCACTGTATCGGAACTGATTACATAAGAACCTGTTTTTACCACATTAACTGAAACTGAAATCGTATTGGTATCTGCTGCCAATGGCTTGGCTGCTACATAAACCCCGTTTACTGACTTGGGCAGACAATCACCATTAATATCACTTTGCAGGCTGCCTTCCGCAGGGGTACTGTCACCTTCAAAGCTCAGCTCTTTCTGGCAACCTGTAATGACAACCAGCCCGATAGCCAGCAAATAAAGAAGTTGTTTTTTCATAAAAGGGGAATTACTGTTTAATCGCTAAAAATAAGATTATTTTCCTTATCCGTCAGATAGCCGGGGATAAAAGAAATGAAGCCCTGCCCGCCTGAGTAATGGAAAACAAAACACTACTTTTGAAACTTGTTTGTACCAGAAAATTAATTAAATGAAAAACGTTTTGATTGTTGGTTTATTATTCATTTTCACCAGTTGCCAGTCACAGTCAGGTCCTAACAGCAAAGTCAATGCCGAAGAATTTGAAAAAGGTTTATCTGCACCCGGTGTGCAAATCCTGGATGTACGAACTGCCGCAGAATTCAGTTCCGGTCATATTAAAAATGCCCTGCAGGCCAATTGGGTGAACCAGCCGGAATTTACCGAAAGAGTAAAATACATTGACAAAGACAAACCGGTGTATGTATACTGCCTCGTAGGAAGCCGGAGTACTGGTGCAGCCAACTGGCTCCGTGAAAATGGCTATAAACAGGTAGTGGAATTACAGGGTGGTATCAATGCATGGAAAAGGGCCAATAAACCTGTAGAAGGCGGCGGCAACCAGCAGCAAATGAGCCTTGCCGATTACCAGGCCATGATCCCGGCTGATAAAACAATACTGGTCGACTTTGGCGCTGCCTGGTGCCCGCCCTGTGTAAAAATGAACCCGGTGCTCGATGACTTACAAAAAGATGCTTCACTGCAATTTCAACTGATCAAAGTAGATGCCGGCCTACACACCAATGTTATGAAAGCATTGAACATCGAACCGATACCCGTTTTTATCATCTATAAAAACGGAAAAGAAGTGTGGAGAAAACAAGGAATCGTCAGCAAAGAAGAATTCATCACGCAATTGAAATAGTCATGAAACGGAAAGCTTTTTTGCAAAATACTGCCGCTGTCATTGGCGGGGCCATGCTTCCCTCCTTTGCCACGGCCACGGAAGAAAAGAAAAAATGGATCCGCTTTGCACATCTTTCCGATATACATGTCAAACCCGGCCAGGTGCCTGAAGCTGGTATGGTTAAGGCATTGCAGCATGTACAACAACTTAATAGAAAAGTAGATTTCATAGTCAATGGCGGCGATGCCATCATGGATGCACTGGAAGCAGATAAAGCAAAGACACAAACACAGTGGGACCTTTTCAAAAACATATTGCAAAAAGAGAATAGCCTGCCGGTATATCATACCATTGGCAACCATGATGTATGGGGCTGGTTTATCAAAAACAATAAACCCGATAATGACCGTCTCTATGGCAAAGTGTGGGTGGTGGAAACACTGGAGATGCCAAAACGGTATTACAGTTTCACCAAAGGCAACTGGAAATTCATTGTACTCGACAGTACGCAGCTCAACCCGGCGGGTGGCTATATTGGAAAGCTGGATGAAGAACAACTGAACTGGCTAAAAGAAGAATTGAAAAACACCGCAAGTACGAAGTTCATCTGTATCATCTCACATATTCCCATTTTATCCATCTGTGCAGGACTGTTTTTCAATAAAACAGAAGCCAACGGCGACCTGATGATCAAACGCAACCTGATGCACAGTGATTTCCTGGTACTGAAACCCATCTTCCGCCAATACCCGAATATTAAAGTTTGCATCAGCGGCCATATCCACCTGCAGGATGAAGTGGATTATCTCGGCATAAAGTACTATTGTAATGGCGCTGTATCCGGCAACTGGTGGAATGGTTCCTTCCAGGAATTTGCCCCTGCTTATGCTCTGATGGAACTGGGCCCTGAAGGACAAATCAGGAGAACCATGACGCCCTATCAATAACCTTATAAGCAAAACTCATGACCAGGAAAAACATTCTTAGCTTTCTTTTGGTAGCGGCAATTCATTTGTGCCAGCCGGCTCTCTTTGCCCAGGGGGCTGCTGTGGAAGTGCTGACTTCTGGTACCAATACCAGCATCCGTGGCTTGAGTGTGGTAAATGATAATGTAATATGGGTAAGCGGCAGCAAGGGAACTGTAGGCCGTTCCTCCAATGGCGGTAAAACCTGGAAATGGATGATCGTAAAAGGTTTTGAGAACAAAGAATTCAGGGATATTGAAGCCTTTGATGCCGCAACCGCTATCATTATGGCCGTGAGTGAACCCGCATATATTTTAAAAACCATTGATGGCGGTGAAAGCTGGAAAGTGGTATATGAGAACAAGGACAAGGGCATGTTTCTCGATGCCATGGAATTCTGGAATGAAAAAGCCGGCATAGTGATCGGCGATCCTATCAATGGTCGTTTTTTCATCAGCCGCACTTTTGATGGCGGCAATAGCTGGCAGGATATTCCTTATGACAAACGTCCTGTTGCCGACAGCGGTGAAGCCTGCTTTGCTGCAAGTGGTACCAATATCAGGGTACTCGACAGGGATGAAGCCGTTTTTGTAAGCGGTGGCCTGAAATCAAGATTATTTGTCAGGGACAAAACCACCTCACTTCCGATCATTCAGGGACAGGAAACAACAGGCGCCAACTCCATTGCCGTATGGGATAAATTAAAGATGAAAGGGGGCAAGCGAATGATTGTAGTGGGCGGTGATTTCAAAGCCGATTCATCCCGTTTGCAAAATTGTTGTTATACCAATGATGGCGGGCAAACCTGGGAAACACCACACACTCCCCCGCATGGTTATCGCAGTTGCGTGGAGTATTTTTCCAAAACGGATGTATTTGCCTGCGGACTGAACGGGGTTGATTATTCCAATGATGGCGGCAAAAACTGGAAATGGATCAGCAAAGAAAGCTTTCATGTGGTAAGGGCTTCCAAACTCGGCGCTGCCATTTACCTCGCCGGCGAAAAAGGAAAGATTGGAAAGATCGTCTGGCGCTGATCGTTATAAATTATTCAGCAGGTCTTTTACCCACGGTCTCTTTTTGTAATCTGTATCAAAGAAGCGATAGGTAACGGTGGATTCTTTATCGATGATGTACACAGCAGGCACGGGCAGGTATTTTCCGTTGGCACCATTATTCTTTTCAATATCAATATTGGCATTGCGGTAACGGGTAATAGTATTCTCCGGCACTTCAAACTCCACATCATAGGCTTTCATGATTTTCAGGCCCTCATCATATAATACCGGGTATTCAGCTTTTGTTTTCTCCACCGTCATAGCAATGCTCTCCTGCTTTTCCGGCGATACAGCCACTACGGTTGCGCCTTTTTCTTTTATGAGTTGTATTGAATCCTGTATGCGTGACAATTCCCTGTTGCAGTAAGGGCACCATTGGCCCCGGTAAAACACCAGCACTACTTTGCCTTTCTTCAGCAGGTCTTTTAACCGTACTTCATTTCCGTTCTGGTCTTTTGCTTTAAAGTCCGGCGCTTTTGACCCGATGAACAAACCTTCAGGTGCTTCCTGTGCGGAAACAATGTGCAACATAAATACGGATAAAAAAGCAGTAATGATTTTCTTCATACACTTACGATTATATTACAAAAATACTTGTTGTAACAGTAGTTGTGGTTTGTTGTCAACTGATTAACACAAGATTATTTTTTCCCTATTTTTGCCAGCCTTTGCTGACGGCATCCCGTCCCATAAAAAACTAAATATTGATCATGCCCAACTCCCACAGTGATAAATACGTTACCAACCTCCTGCTCGGTTTCTCTTTTGTAATCGGAAGTATCTTCCTGCTGTTGTTTCCTGTCTTTGAAAAAGAACAGAAAGATGACTGGTATATCTGGGCCATCGTTGCATCCCTCATCCTTTGCATAGGGCTTTACTTCCTGGTAAGTGCTGCGGTACATAAAGTAAAATCTGACCTCATTAAAAGGCAGCGTTCAAGAGAACAGCATCAGCACCAGGCTTCAAAAGCATCAGCCAATTAAACCGGCTGTTTGCTGAACATAAAATACACGGCCCCCATCAACAGGGCAAAGCTGACGATATAACGCCATTGAAAAGGCTCCTTCATAATCCATACAGCAAAAGCACAAAAGACAATTAAGGTTATAGCCTCCTGTATCATCTTTAACTGAAACAGATTGAAACCATCCACCTTGCCGATACGGTTGGCGGGCACCATCAGGCAATATTCAAACAGGGCAATCACCCAGCTGATCAATATCGCCTTCCACAATGGCCAGCCCTGGTGTTTTAAATGATAATACCAGGCAAAGGTCATGAACACATTGGAGGCAAAGAGTAAAATGATTGTACGCATAAAACAGCTTAATTAAAAAAAGTCCGGCATAACCGGACTTAATACTATTGACTATTAACTATCGACTAATTCTGATTCTGCTGCAAATTCCGGAAATCCACCGGCACCAGTTTACTTACACCCGGTTCCTGCATCGTCACCCCATAGATCACATCCACCGTACTCATCGTCATTTTATTGTGGGTAACGATGATGAACTGCGAGTTGTCACTGAACTGGCGGATCATATTGGTGAACTTGCCCACATTCGCATCATCCAGCGGGGCATCTACCTCATCCAGGATACAGAATGGCGCTGGTTTGATCAGGTATATCGCAAACAGCAAAGCGGTTGCGGTCAGTGTTCTTTCTCCACCACTCAGCTGCGTTAAAGAGGAAGGACGCTTACCTTTCGGCTTGGCCACTACATCAATACCTGTTTCTGCAATATTCTCCGGGTTTTCCAGCACCAGGTCGGCCTGGTCATCTTCAGTAAACAGTGTTTTGAAGACCTTCTGGAAATTCTCTCTCACCAAATGGAAAGTATCTAAGAACTTCTGGTTAGCCGTTGCTTCCACTTCTTCGATCGTCTTCAGCAGGCTGTCTTTCGCATTCACCAGGTCGGTCTTTTGTTCTACGATGAAATCATAACGCTTCTTCATCTCGGTGAATGCCTCAATCGCTGTCGGGTTTACTTCGCCCAGGTTCTCCAGTCTTTTCTTCATCCGGTCTGCCTTCTCCTGCAGTTCTTCTACCGGCACCTCTCCTGTCCTGGCTTCGCCGAGGATGGATTCCAGGTCAATGCGGAACTCCACATTCATTCTTTCCTTCATACCGGCCAGTTGCAGCTTCAGTTCATTCAGTTTGTCCTTGATCGCTGCCAGCATATGCTCCACCTGTTCTTTATCCTTCACTTTGTGGCGTATCTCACTTTCTTTTTCACTCAGCTGGTTGCGGAAATTGTAATAAGCCTGGTCAGCTTCGTTCAGTTTCAGTTCTTCTTCTTCCTTGCTTTTCATCAGTTGCACCAGGGCTTCTTCAATATCTTTCAAAGATTGGGAAGACTGTTCAATACTGCTGCTGGTTTCGGCCAGTTGCGCTGTATTGTTCTCTATTTGCTGGCGCAGATCATTCAACTGGTTGGTTTTAAAATCCAGTTCCTGCTTCAGCGCTGCAATTTTGCTCTGCTGCCTGGTCACCTGCAGGTTAAAGTCATTGTATTGTTGAGTGGCCTGATTGTAAGCAGCCTCAGTTACTTTAAAGACTTCATCTGCTTCTGCCAGTTTTGCCGCATTGGCCTGTAGCAGTTCGTTGTATTCTCCCAACTGGTTCCTCACTCCTTCTACAGAGCTGAGGGCCTGCTGCACCTGCAGGTTCAGTTCTTCCAGCCGGTGCTGGCTGTTGGTTTGCAGGGAGTGCAGGTTTTCTAATTTATTATGCAGCGAGAATACTTCGTTGGTCAGTTGCTGTATTTCTCTTTCAGTTTCCCTAACGGCATTTTCCCGCAGGTCTTCGTTAAAGGCAATCACTTCATTATGCCTTGCCTGTATTTCTGAACGCAGGGCTTCTACCACTGTATCCTGTGCAGCAATCTCGTCTTCCAGTTTTTCCAGGTTCTTTACCCGGCCTATCTTCTTTCCTTCAATCAAACCCACACTACCACCGGTAAGAGAATATTTTCCTTTTACATACTTGCCATGTTTTTCTATCACCACAAAACCATTACTGTTTTGCAGCGCATCTTCATTATCCGCAATAAATACATTGCCCAGCAGGTGTTCGGCCAGCTTTCTGTATTTCTCATCTACTTCCACCACACTCAGCGCCGGTATAGCTCCTTCCAACTGATGAGAGGATACACCGGAGGCGCCGTCGTTCACTTTGTCCAATAAAAAGAAGTTTGCTTTTCCTTTCTTATTCTCATCCAGCAGGTGCACGGCCTGTAAACCTTCCTGCAGGTTGTTTACCACATAATAACTCAGGTAAGGTTCCAGCACATTCTCCAGAGCCGTTCTGTATTCTTCTTTTACATACAATACATCTGAGAGTATCGGAGAGTTATGGCTCCAGTTGCTGTTATTATGGAGGAACTTCACCGAATCAGGATAACCCTCCATCGAATCGATCATGCTTTTCAGCAGGTCATGTTCATTCTTTTTGGCATCCAGCTTCCTGGTTTCTTCCGCCAGGTTATTGCGCAGGCCATCCAGTACAGATTGGGTCTGCAATATTTGTTCTTTGGTATTTTCCTGGTGCTGCTGCAATTGTTCCAGGTCCACTTTTTTAATGCTGAGTTCTTTTTCCTTCAGTATTCTTTCCTGGTCCAGGTGGTGACGCTGTTCTTCCCGGTGCTTTCTCTCCTCTTCTATCTGGCCAATGATGCGCTGCAGGTTTTGTACTGAACTGTCGGCAACGGCTACTTTCTTTTCCGCATCAAACTGGTTACGCTGTATATGCTGGTACTCGCTGCGCAACTCATCTAAATGACGGCGTTTTTCATCCAGCACATTGCGTTTGGCATCTGACTCCTGGCGCAATTGTTCTAACTGTTCATTCAGTCCTGCCAGGGCCTTATCTTCTTCCTCCACCTGCAGGTTGGTAAAACCAATGCTTTCATCAATACCCTTCAGTTGCCCTTCTGCTTTTTGTAAAAAGCCGCTGAGGCTGCTTTCTTTTTCCCGAAGATGTTCTAAACGTTGTGCGGAGAGATTCTTTTCATTTTCCTTTGTTCTTACCTGCTGCACCGTATCGTTAAAAGCATGCTGCATGGCCTGCAGTTGTCTTTCCTTTTCTACAAAGGCCAGCTTCTCCTGCTCCAGCGCCGCTTCATCGGTGGCTATTTCAGCTTCCAGTTTTACTTTCTTATCTGTTTCTATCTCCTGCTGTTCGTTCAGTTCTTTGTAAGAAAGATTGAAACCTTCCAATGCCGCTTTAGCCAGTTCAATGCTTACTTCCCGGTATTCTTTCTTTATCTCGTGGTATTTCTCGGCCTTCTTCGCCTGGCTCTCCAGCGCCTTCAGTTGATTGTTGATCTCAAACAGCAGGTCTTCAATGCGGGCCAGGTCCTGCTCTGTAGCTTCCAGTTTTTGTTTCGCTTCTTTCTTACGGGTTTTATAAATGGAAATTCCGGCGGCCTGCTCCAGCATACGGCGGCGGCTGTTGTCTTTGTCCTTGATGAGGTCGTCCACCATATCGAGGGCGATGATGGCATAGCTGTCGGTACTTACCCCGGTATCCATAAAAAGGTTCTGGATATCCTTCAGGCGGCACTGCACATCATTCAGGCGGTATTCACTCTCACCGCTCTTGTAGAATTTGCGGGTAATGGTCACGGTGCTGAACTCGGTGGGCAACAGGTTCTTGGTGTTTTCAAATGTCAGGCTTACTTCGGCCAGCCCGGAAGCGCTGCGGGTCTTGGAGCCGTTAAATACCAGGCTGTCGAGGTTCTCGCTTCGCAGGTGGCTGATCTTTTGTTCACCGATCACCCAGCGGATGCTGTCCACGATATTGGATTTACCACAACCGTTGGGGCCTACGATGCCGGTTATATTGTCGTCGAAGTTGACGATGGTTTTATCTGCAAAACTTTTGAATCCTTTGATTTCTAAGCTCTTTAATCTCACTGTTTTCAGTTTTAAGTCAGGCGGCGAATATAAGGCAAAGGTGAAGAAAATTGCCGTTGGCTGACAGGCAGTTATTCACAGCAAGGTGGGTAAATTGGGGAGAAATTCCAGGTTAGGAAATTGGTTGCCGCTTCAATGAAAATTGAACACTGTTCATGGAAACAGGAACCGATGCTAAACCACAATGAAATCACTGAAGCAAGGAATATTCCCTGCTCCTCAATTTCCCAACCGGGCAGAATAAGCCGGACAGTATCAGGTATTCAATAGATGGTCTATGGCAATAGATTCCAGGTACGGTGTTAAATGTTTTGTACTGTAAATGGTCCGGTACTCCAGTATCTCTTTGGTCTGCTGGCAGCAATACGTTTCTACATAAAAATAAGAGAGCTGGTAAAGAAACACCTGGTAACCGGGCAAACGCCGTTTTGCAATGGCAACACCCTGCTGTAAAACAAAAGCTCTTTTTTCTTCCTCGGACAACGCAATAAATTCTGATAGTTTCATAAATGCCGGTTTTAAACTGTTAGGTAAAAAATGCAAATACTAAACCTGTGGTTGGCAGAGACGGATCCCTGACACTTACACCAATCAATGAACTTTAGAGGCTGAGGCAATAAACGAAAAACGAGACCAGACAGAAAAACTGTCCCTTAAAAACCTGATGCAGATAGCAAATGTAAGGTGATTTTGGAAGTATCAAATTACTTTATGAATGAAACTAATTCAGCTTTTGGTAAAATAAAAAGGCCGGATTATACCCTGTTCACTGCTCATCTTCAGTACCGGCTATCCGCTGCAAGTCCTCGCCCCGTTTTGTCACCCTTGTCATCCTGAGCTCAGTTTACCCTTTGGAATCGAAGGGTCGAAGCCCTTGGCGGCGCTTACAGATTTCTAACGCTCTTACAGCAATATTGAATTGCATTGCACATCTTGCTGGTACAAATTCACATTGATTATCAGTATAAATTTGTACCAGCAATGGCGTAAATTTATGTGTT
>CAYPBW010000092.1:0-11449 GCA_964409055.1 uncultured Chitinophaga sp.
AGTCCTCCACGTCGCCCACCGTGGAGACGTAGTCGACGCGGTTCATGTCGAAGGGGCGTCCGTCGATGAGGAAGCTTCCCGCTCCTGCCATCATGCCCATCCCCGATTGCGTGAGCGTCACGCGCTTTCGCGCCACCGCCGGGCCGAGGCTCGCCACGGGCCGAAGTGCGGCGGGAATGACGAGCGGCGCAACCGGGGACTCGGCCGTGGTCGCCAGCGTGAGCAGGTCCTCCGCCGCATAGCTGCCCATGCCCATCGTGTCGATGGCGTGGCGCTGCGCGCGCAGCGTGAAGCGCGCGCCGGGCGTGGCGCTCGCCGTGACGACGATCTCCACGCGCTGCGCGGGCGCGACGAGGACCTCGGAGAGCGGCCCCACCGGCGCGCCGAGGAGGCCGCCGTCGGTGCCCACCAGCGTGAACGCGTGGCCGTCGAGGGCGAGCCGCAGGTAGCGGGCGCTCGTCGCGTTGAGGATGCGCCAGCGCTGCGTGGACCCCGGACGCACGCTGTGCACCGGAAGCCTGCCGCCGTTCACCAGCAGCTGCTCGCCCTGGCGCCCCACCGTGAAGTCCATCGCCGTGCCCGGCGACACCTGGCCGTTGGCGTCGAGGCGAATCCCCGTCACCAGCATCGTCACTTCCGGGAGGTGGGCCAGCGGATCGTCGCCCGCGCGCACGATGAACGGTGCGGCTAGCCCCATCGACACCTGCTGCGCCGTGGTCTGGTGCGCGTGCGGGTGGTACCAGTAGGTGCCGGCCGTGCCCGAGGGCAGGTCGAACTCGTAGACGCGCGTGCTCCCGGGCCGCACCGGATCCAGGGGACTGCCATCCTGGTCGGCGGGAACGGGCAGCCCGTGCCAGTGCACCGTCGTGTCCAGCGGCAGGCGGTTCTCCACGGCGATGCGC
Organism: uncultured Chitinophaga sp.; assembly: GCA_964409055.1. Taxonomy (GTDB): domain Bacteria; phylum Bacteroidota; class Bacteroidia; order Chitinophagales; family Chitinophagaceae; genus JJ008. The sequence goes on from CAYPBW010000092.1 coordinate 903, forward strand.
ACGCGGTCGCCTTCGCGCACGTCGACGACGGGGCCGGGCAGCAGCCCGTTGTAGAGCCACAGCGACGTGGTCCGCCCCTCCAGGAGCGAGAGGCCCGCCGGCGCCGCGACGAGCGAGGCCGCGAATCTTCCCGACTCCGGGGCCGCGTTCGCCAGCGTCGCGAGCGACTTGAGCGGCAGGCCTTGCGTGAGCGCCGCGCCGCCCGACGCGATGGGGCTGCCCACCATCGGCATGCCGGCCGACCCGCCCCCGCCACCGCCGCAGCCGGGCAGGATCGAGCCCGCGCCCGCCACGGCCATGCCGAGGAATTCGCGGCGCTTCATGGCGAGCTCTCCGCTCCGCCTACCAGGTCATCGGCTCGATCCTCGCCGTTCGCCCGCCGGGCAGCCGGATCGTCGCCGAGGTGGGCGAGGTGAAGACGATAGTGAACGCGCCGTCGCTCGCCGCGACGTGCGGCCGCATGTAGCCGCACGAGGCGCACTGCCCGCCGCTGTAGCGCTCGAGCGATCCCGTCACCGTCACGCCCGTGCCATTGCCCGTGAGGCGCCCGGGCGCGTAGTACCAGACCGGCTCGCCCGCCGGGGTGTAGCTGAACATCGTCATGACCATCACGTCGCGCTGGACCTGCAGCCCGTATCCCGTTCCCGATTCGTCCGGATTCCACCAGAGCCCGTCGAAGGGCATGAACGGCAGGCCGCCCGCCGCTGCCGAGGCCGTCCCTGGGATCGAGTAGCCGGCGAGCCGCATGACCTGCGTGCCGTCGTCCACCATCACGATGCCGACGTCCTTCGCGTACCAGACGTCGCGCACGATGCCGGAGCCGCGCTGCTCGCGCACGTGCAGGCAGTTCGCGAACGTGCCGGCGGGCGTCACCACCGTCTCGAGGCCCTGCGCGAAGTAGCTGCTCATGTAGCCCTGGGCGCCCATCATGCTGCCCGCTCCCTGGACGCTGGCCGTCCACATGCCCGCGTTGGCGTAGCCGCCGCCTGCCATCATCGTTCCCGGATAGGCGGGGTTTCGCAGCACCCACTCCGGGTTGGTGAGCGTCATCATCGAATAGCGCATGCCGGCCGGATCGAAGCCGGTGCCGCCGTAGTAGTGCGCGCCGTCGGGTCCCATGCCGTAGAAGTCGGTCGCATCCGGGGCGCAGCTCGCGCCGGAGTTGCACGTGTAGGTGAAGTGCATCGCGTAGAGCCCGACCTGCCCCGCCCACGACTGTCCGCCACGCACGGTCATCGAACTCGAGGACCACGGTCCCCCGGAATGGATGTACTCGTAATGCGCGCCGTCGACCATCGGGAAGTAGTTGGTCGTCGACAGCGCGGCGCCCATCATTTGCCCGGAAGCCTCGCTCGCGGCGAAGGCCATCAAAGCGATGGCACAGAATTTCTTCATGTCTATCTCCTTTCGAATCCCGCAACCGTCTCCGAGTACGTCCCGGAGTGAACGGCCTCGATGATGCGGAGCATCAGCCGTCGCTTATTGATCTTCGACAAGTCGACGCGTTAGTTCGTGGATATTCGACGTGTTCCTTGCAGGAACCTGAACGATGGCTTTCTGGAAGATTACGGCGATGTCATCCTCGATCGCAATCGAAGTTGCCGAAGGCGAGGGTTACGCGCCGGCGGGAGAATCCGCCGCGCGCCTGCATCGATCTGTCGATGCCGCCCGGGCGCGTGGCCGAGGCGGAGACTTTCCTACTGATGCGAGGGATGCAGCGTTCCCTTCTCGGTGATCGTCTTCCAGATCGCATCGTTCTTCATCATGTATTTCGCGCCGTCGGCACCCTCCATAATCACGTCGTCCCGCATGCGCACGCGCTTGCCGCCCGAGTCGACGTGATAGGAGGTTCCGTCCTTCCTGACCACGAGCTGGCCGCCGTCCTTGAGCGGGATCGCCCCGTCGATCGGCTGCGCAGGAGTCGCGGCGGCCGCGGGCATTCCGTGCGGCTTCTCGTCGTGACGTCCCTGCGCCATTGCGCTGGTCTCCAGTCCGAGACCCAATGCCACCATGACCAGAATCCCGCCAACTTGTTTCATTGTCGTTTCCTTTCTCCAGGTTTCATCACATAGAAATCGGCATGAGGGATCTTCCATCCACGCTGGTTCCATGCCGTACGGCCCTTCGTCGACAGAAGCAAGAGCCGCGCCACACTTCATCCAGCGGCATCCAAGGCGGAAGCCCCTTGGCAACATCACCATCGGTGCACATCCGTGGCGCACGGATTTCGATTCCTGCACCATGATCCGGCGCGAAAGCTCGCGCGCCTCCGGCTGTCGCCACGATTGCTTTCTCGTAATGTTCCGGCGTCATTCCGCATCCTGCGGACAACTCGACGCCATTTGGCCGCGCGCCAGTCCGCGAACGATTCTGCCATTCCCGGGACGGACTTGTAATCGCGAAGTGTCCCTCTGGTCAGCACTGCGCTCATACAGTCGCAGCTGAACCGGCCGTCGCCGGTTCCCGCCCCATCGCGGCGTGACCACGCAGGAGGTTGACATGACAATCCGCAAACCTTTCACGTCTCTTGTAGCATTCGCCGTCGGTCTCGGCTCGCCGCTCGCGTCGATGGCGGACATCGTCTGGATCACCACGAACGACGAAGCCGGTACGCGCATCATCATTACCGATGACGGCTCCGCCACCCGCCGCGTCGCGGACGCGGACGCGAAGGCGCTGAAGCCCGGTGACCTGTCTCCGGAACGCCAGTACGTGTTCTTGGGCGAGGAGGTGGGCTGGCAACTGCGCCCGATGGAATACCGCTACGAGAACGGGCGCCTGGTTCACGTCGACGATCCAGTGGGGCACATGGAGCGACTCGCGGACACGCGGCCCCTTACAGAGCAGGAGAGAAAGGCGCTCGCCCTGTCCGGGGGAGGCTGAGCCCCTCACGCGCACCTTGCGCAAGGCCAACGCATTTGTAACGCGATTGCTTCCGGTCCGTCATGTTTCCGTTCGCAAGATGAAAGGTGCCGTGGTCAATCGCGGCATTTGCCGCTCGCGGCGTCAATTACGACTGGGAGGACCATGAAGAGACCTGCCGTGAATCGCGTGTGCGCCGCGGTCATTGGCGCGATGGCCGCTTTCGGACCATCGCTCGCCCTTGCCGCTGACGACCTGCAAAGCCTGCGATCCGAGATCGAGGCACTGAAGAAGGAGATTCGAGAACTTCGAGACGCTCAGCGGCGACCGCCAACGGCGGCTCCCGCCACGTCGCCACAACCGTCCGCGAGCATGCCGGGACTCAGCACCACGGTCCTGGGCGCCACGGTAACGCTCTATGGCACGCTCAACGCCGACGCCGGCACGGTGGAGCGCACGGGCGCCACCGCAAGCTCCAGCGCGCTCAACAGCCTGGTGGGAGCGCCCGGGCTCACGCCCACGAACTCGGCATCGCGGTCCGTGCTGCGCTCCAACTCCTCGAACTTCGGCATCCGCGGCAAACGCGAAATCACCCGCGGCCTGAGCGCCGTCTTCCAGGTCGAATCCGGCTTCAGCTCGGACGGCGGCGCGGGCACCCTGGCCGGGCGCGACACCTTCATCGGTCTCGAGGGGAGCTACGGCACGTTGCTCTATGGAGGCAACATCGACAGCCCGTACAAGCGAAGCGTCCAGGGCAAGGATCCGTTCTTCGCCACCGGCATCGCGACGCAGAAGGGGATCCTCGGCAGTCCCGGGTTCAACGTAACCAGCGTGAATGCCGTCGCCGGCTCGACCGTGGGCGGCAACGCCGCGGGTTCCCAGCAGCAGAATGCCGGCTTCGACGCGCGCCTGAACAACGTGGTCATCTACCGCAGTCCCGTCCTTTCCGGCTTCTCCGGAGAAATCGCCTACGGGATGAACGAACAGAAGGCCGCGGGCGGGATCAATCCGACGGTGATTTCGGCACAAGCCAGGTACGAGAAGGGCCCGTGGTTCGCGGCCTACGCGTACGAGGAGCGCGAAGACGTGTTCGGGCTGAATTCGCTGCTGACGTTCGTGCCCGGAACGGGCTCGACGGGCACCTTGTTCGTTCCGCCCCCCGGTGCGAGCTCGAAGGACAGTGCCAACAAGCTCGGCCTCGGCTACCGCATCCTCTCCACCACGGAGCTGCTCCTGGTGTGGGAGAACCTCAGGTACACGACGAGCACCGGCGCCGCGCGCAAGTTCGAGCGCGACGCCTGGGTGGGTTCCGTCAACCACCGCATCGGAAGGCATCACGCGATCCTGAGCTACAGCAAGGCCGACCAGGGAAGTTGCAGCCTCGCCACGGGCGCCGCCTGCTCCACCAGCGGAATGGGCGCCGAGCAATGGGCGCTCGGCTACGTCTTCGACTTGGACCCGAATACCTGGCTGTACGCGTTCTGGACCCAGATCAGGAACGAGGAGGCGGCCGCGTACAACTTCGGCGTCTCGGGCGCCCCGGCGGCCGGCGTTGGTGCCGACCCGCAGGGCCTCGCGCTGGGCATTCGCTACCGGTTCTGAAGGAACGGGGGCTGTTCTCGCGCGATCGCCACGCGACGTCGGCCAGCCACCCCCGCGGTTGAGGCCGTCGGGAGCGATCGGGCTGACTTCCGAGCAGGAGGAAGTCGAAGCCGGTTACTCCCGATTTTTTTCTCACCGGCCTCGAAAGCGGCCCGGCGCTTCCCTACAACAATGTCACCGTCGCGTCGAGGAGCGGTCAGCGCGGGCGCCGTAAAGTGGAAACCGTACCGGCAATTGCCGGCCCCGCCGAAGATCGGCGCAACCTCACAGGAGAAGGACATGAACACCCGCAAAGCCCTGATCACCCTTGGTGCCATTACCGTCGGGCTCACCGCTCCGATCGTTTCGATGGCCGACATCACGTGGATCACCACCAATGACGAGGCCGGCACGCGCATCGTCCAGACCGCCTCCGGAAGCGCGCCCGCCGCTTCCGTCCAACCCGCGTCGAAACCGCTTCAGGCGGGTGACCTTTCCGCCGATCGCCAGTACGTGTTCGTCGGTGGCGAAGGCGGCTGGGAGCTGAGGCCGATGTCCTACCGCTTCGAGAATGGCCGGTTCGTGCACGTCGACGACCCCGTGGGCCACATGCATCGCCAGGCCGACTCGCGTCCGCTCACGGAGCAACAGCGCATCGCCCTCGAGCGCTCCTCCGGTAGCTGAAATCCCCAACGGGCCCCGCCAGTCGGGGCCCGTCCGCGCCGCGGGGAGTCGCGTTGCCCCCGGACACCTCGATTCCCCGGAGCCCTGGCCGATTGCGCCGGGCGCTCGCGTGGCGGGTGCTCGCCGCAGCCGCCCTCGTCGGCGCGTTCTCCGCCGCCACCGTGCTCCTCCTGGAGGAGCGACGGTTCGAGGCTCTCGCCATGGATCACGCGCTCGCCGGAACCAGGCACTTCGAGAGCCCGGCCATGCGGGCGTTGCTCGGGAGCGACGGCTCGATGCACGACGGGCTGAAGCGGCTCCTCGACCACTCTAGCTTCATCGGCGTCCGCGTGTACGACGCACGCCGGCGGCTCGCCTCCGAATACTGGGTCGACGCCGAGGCGGGTCCGGCCGCGACAGTGCCGCCGCACGAGTGGCCCGCGCCGGGAGCCGCGCACCGCGTTCGAACCTCGATCGACGGCGAATGGCTGATCAGGGTGCTGGTGGCGCTGGGCGGCGGCACGGACGTGCCCGTCGGCTATGTCGAGGCCGTCACTCGCGTGGATCGCGCCGCCCTTCTCGCGCAGCGCGAGCGCGCGCGGCTGGCCGCCCTCGTCTCGGCGGTCTCCGTCCTGGTGGCGGCGCTCGTGATCTACCCGCTCGCATCGGCGCTCCTTCGGCGCTCCGAGCGGCTCTCGCGCGAGCTCTGCGACTCGAACCTGTCGCTGCTCCGGTCGCTCGGAAGCGCCGTCGCCAAGCGAGATGCGGGCACGGACTCGCACAACTACCGCGTGACCCTCTATGCCGTCGCCATCGCCGAGGCGATGCTGCTGTCGCGCGGCGAGATCGCGGATCTCATCCGGGGCGCCTTTCTCCACGACATCGGAAAGATCGGCATTCCCGACCGGATCCTCCTGAAGCCCGGCTCCCTGACGCAGGACGAGTTCGAGATCATGAAGACCCATGTCCGCCACGGCCTCGAAATCACCTCTGGCAACCGCTGGCTCGCCGGGGCCGCGCTCACGATCGCCCAGCACCACGAGCGGTACGACGGGTCGGGATATCCGCTGGGCCTTCGAGGCGCCGCCATCTCCCGCGGGGCGCGCGTGTTCGCGGTGGCCGACGTCTTCGATGCGCTCACCTCCGAGCGCGCCTACCGGCGTCCCCTCACGACCGACGAGGCACTCGCCACGATAGAGCACGAGTCGGCCCGGCATTTCGACCCCGAGGTGGTCGCGGCTTTCCGCTGCATCGTGGCACCGGTCGCCTTTCGCGTCCGCGCGGCGTCCGTGGCGAAACTCGGCACGATGCTCGAGGAGATCACGACGCGCTACTTCGAGCCGCCTTCGCCAAGCGTCATCTCGCCAGGTTGATGACCAGGGAAACCGGCGCCGGAGACTTGTTGGTCCACATCCAGCAGTAATCCCGGTCCGCGTCCACTGGCAGGACTCCCGACAGTGCGCGGGCGCCGTCCTCGCGGGCCGGGTAGCGCGCCTTGCTTCCTTCGTGGAAGTGAATGTTGAAGTCCAGCGATGCGGCGGCCTCGAAACTCCAGCGAACGACGTTTCCCGCCGCGAGCCTGCCGCAGACTTCCGCGAAGCGGCCCGGCGCGACGTCCATGCGCCGTTCGAATCGCCCGCCGCCGTCCCACTCGATGTCCACGATCCGCGCATGGCCGGGCGTCGCCCACCAGACGAGTGCGACGACTGCCAGCCGCCAGCAACCACGCTTCCGACGATTCGTCCGTGCTTTCATCTCCGCCCTCCATGCGAATTTTCGGCCGCCGTCGCCGGATGCCACCCTTGCCCGGGCCTCGTCGCTCGCACGAGTTCGAGTGTTCCCAGGAACGTCGGAAGCGCCTGAATGCAACATACGTCGGCGAACCCCGCTTCCACCAGGATGGGAACGAGCCCTGTCGTCACGTTCTCCTCCGTCGTCTCGAACCCGTCCAGCATCTGAACGGCCAGGAACAGCGTCCGCATGAGGCCGCTCGATGCCCGACCCCAGTCTGCCAAGTGAAGCTCGCCGCCCGGACGCAGGACACGCAGGATCTCGGCGGCCGCATCGCGCTTCGCCTTCGCCGACAGATGATGGAAGAGCAGGCTGGAGACGACGCGATCGAATGACGCTCGTGCGAAGGGAAGGCGCGAGGCATTTCCCCGGACGAGCAGAAGTCGCGTGCCGGCATGCCGCGACTTGCGCGTCGCGATCGCGAGAACCGCGGCATCGGCGTCGAGGCCCACGATCGACGCCGCAGGGGACCGCGAGCCCATCAACACGGCGAAAGTCCCCGTCCCGCACCCGATATCGAGCACGTCGTGGCCGGCCTCGATCGCAGCCTGGTCCAGGAGGGAATCGCGAAACCTTCGTTCCCTCGTGAAAAGCGCGACGGCAAGGTCGTAGGCGCCCGTGAGCCGTTCGAAGCCCAGCGCCGGGATGATTCTCGAATCGCCCGTGGTACGCATCGCCGGAGCCCGATCAGCGGCGAACGCCCGCCGCGAGAAGCTCGGAAGCGACGTCCCGAAGCAGCCGCCATCCGGCTCCCGCCATGAGAATCGCCGATGCGACGAGTAGCCCGCACTGGCTCCACTCCGACGCGTCGTACAACCACGCCGCGATCAATCCAAGCGGCACCGCGACCGATGCGAGCTGCGTGACATTCCGCGCTTCCGCGCGCAGCTCGCCGGAGCCCATCGCCATCACCAGGAATGCGGTCGCGCCCGCCACCACGGCGATCGCGGCCATCGTCCGGTCATGGTCCGGATGCCACACGCCGAAGATCGCCGCCGCCGCAACCGCGGCGAGCCCGAGTGCCCCCAGCATCGAGACGAGGCCAGCCACGGCGCATCGCACGGCGACCCGAAATCCATCCTGCGGCGCGTTCAGGTCCATCGTCACGTAAAAGGCGGCCAGCGCCAGGGGCCCAGCTGCCGACAGAAGGGCGCATTGGCGCATCACCGTTCCGGCCACCAATGCGGCCAGCGACGGGAGCCACGCCGCATTCGTGGCGAGCCTGGCGGCACTCGAGTGATCGCGCACCGCTCTACTTCACGGAATCGATCGCCGTCACCGTGTAGGTGCCATCGGGCTGCTCGGCGCGGAACTTCACCTTTTCGCCGACGCTCACCTTTTCGAGCAGGATCTTGTCCTTCACCCGGAATACCATGGTCATGGGCGGCATCCCGAGGTTCTTGATCTCGCCATGCTTGAGGGTGATCTTGCCTGCACCCTGGTCGATCTTCTGCACCACCCCGTCCGTTGCATCCGTGTCGGCGGCCATCATGGGCATCACGTCTCCGGAGCCATGGCTCGAATGCGAGTGGTGCTGGGCGAGCGCGACTGCGGGTGCCAGGGTCAGTGTCAGGAGAACGGCGAATGCGACCTTCATGGTTCGCTCCTCGAAGTGTTGTCCGAAATCGGGGGAATTGTCACTGCGGCCCCACGGCCCGTTCCGAGGCGCCGCTCGATTCAGCATGCTCCAGCCTGCATGCGTCGACTTGTTGAGATAGAGCAATGTTCGCGAAGGAAACCGCGATTCCTGCGACGATGCCCGCAGCGTGGAGACGGCAAGCTTGCCGCAACCTTACAAACCTGAAATCCGCTTCGATCGCGCCCGGTTGGCGAGAGCAACGGCTGGCAACTCCGGCCGAGGCAGAACCGCCTGGAGCACGGCCGCATGATTCACGTCGACGATCCCGTCGGCCACATGCACCGCATGGCCGACACGAGCCCCATGACCGCGCAGGAGCGCATCGCCCGCGAACGCTCCGGGGGAGGCTGAGCGCTCAGTCCGCCGCCGCTCTCAGGCGCAGCGCATTCGCGATGACCGAGACGGAACTCAGGCTCATCGCGAGCGCCGCGACGAGCGGCGAAAGGAGCCAGCCGGTGAACGGAAAGAGCACGCCGGCCGCCAGCGGGACGCCGAGGGCGTTGTAGACGAACGCGAAGGCGAGGTTCTCCCGCATGTTGCGCACCGTGGCCATCGAAAGCGCCCGGGCGCGCGAGATTCCGCGCAGGTCGCCCTTCACGAGTGTGACCTGCGCGCTGTTCATGGCGACGTCGGTTCCGGTTCCCATCGCGATGCCCACGTCGGCGCGCGCCAGCGCCGGCGCGTCGTTGATGCCGTCGCCCGCCATTGCCACCACGCGGCCCTGTGCCTGGAGGCGCTCCACCAGCGCAAGCTTGTCCGCGGGCTTCACTTCCCCGTGCACTTCGTCGATCCCGAGGCGCGATGCGACCGCGCCCGCGGTGGTGTGCCCGTCGCCGGTCGCCATGACCACGCGGATGCCGGCGGCCTTCAGGCTCGCGAGGGCCTCCGGCGTGCTCGCCTTCACGGGATCGGCGACCGCGAGAAGACCGGCGAGCGCTCCGTCGGCGGCCAGGTGAATCACGCTCGCGCCCTCGCGGCGGAGCGCCTCCGCCTGCGCCGCCAGAGGCGCGACCGCCACGCCCTCCGATTCCATCAGGACCGTGTTGCCCAGGGCGAGGCGCTTCCCGCCGACGCGCCCGTGCACGCCCACGCCGCTTCCCGATTCGAAATCCTCCGCCCTTGCCAGGGCGATCCCCCTTTCGCCCGCGGCCGCCACGATGGCCGCCGCCAGCGGGTGCTCGCTTCCCTGGTCCAGGCTCGCGGCGAGGCGAAGAACCTCGTCCTCGTCGAACCCGGGCGCCGCGATCGCCCGCAGGAACGCGGGCCGGCCCTCCGTGAGCGTGCCGGTCTTGTCCACGATCAGCGTGTCCACCTTGCGCAGGTTCTCGATGGCCGCCGCGTCCCGGAACAGCACGCCCTTCGTCGCGCCCCGGCCGGAGGCGACCATGATCGACATCGGCGTGGCGAGCCCCAGCGCGCAGGGGCACGCGATGATGAGGACGGCCAGCGCGTTGATGAGGCCGTAGACCCAGCTCGGCTGCGGCCCGAAGAAGCCCCAGCCGAGGAAGGTCGCGGCGGCGACGCCCACGACGGCGATGACGAACCAGCCCGCGACGCTGTCCGCCAGGCGTTGCATGGGCGCGCGCGAGCGCTGGGCCTGCGCCACCATCTGCACGATCTGCGCGAGGACCGTCTGCGAGCCCACCTTCTCGGAGCGCACGACAAGCGCCCCGGAGGTGTTCATCGTCGCGCCGATCACCTTGTCGCCGGCGCGCTTGGTCACGGGAATGGGCTCGCCCGTGAGCATCGACTCGTCGACCGCGCTCGAGCCGTCGGTCACCGTCCCGTCGACCGGCATCTTCTCCCCCGGCCGCACGCGCAGGAGGTCGCCGACGTGCACGTGGGCGAGCGGCACGTCCTCCTCGCTGCCGTCCGCGTTCACCCGCCGCGCCGTCTTCGGCGCGAGGCCCAGCAGCGACTTGATGGCCGCGGAGGTGCGTGACCGCGCCTTCAGCTCGAGGACCTGGCCCAGGAGCGTGAGCGAGATGATGACGGCCGCCGCCTCGAAGTA
>CAYPBW010000093.1:0-9976 GCA_964409055.1 uncultured Chitinophaga sp.
TGGCCAACGACTATGATGCAGTCATTATTCCGGTGCCTCATAAACAATATAAAGAGCTGGATGAAAATTATTTTGTAAGCATCACAAAGCCGCATGGGCTCATTGCCGACCTGAAGGGAATATACAGATCAAAAATAACTAACCGTCCATACTGGAGTTTATAACTATGCCATTTATTAAAACTGACTTTCCGGGTTTACTGGTTTTTGAACCAACTGTTTTCGAAGACAGCCGGGGGTATTTTTTTGAATCATACAACGAGAAAGTATTTCAGCAGGAAGGTATGAATTGCCGCTGGGTGCAGGATAACCAGTCATCTTCCACCTATGGTGTAATCAGGGGCCTGCATTACCAGTTGCCGCCTTATGCCCAAAGTAAACTGGTAAGGGTGCTTCGCGGCAAAATCCTTGATGTGGTGGTGGATATACGTAAAGGTTCACCAACTTATGGCAAAAGCTACAGCAAAGTGCTATCCGCAAAAAATAAAAGGCAACTGCTGATTCCAAAGGGATTTGCCCACGGATTTTCTGTGTTAAGTGAAAAGGCGGAAGTGCTCTACAAATGTGATGAATTCTATAACAGGGAAAGCGAAGCCGGCATTTTTTACAACGATCCCGAACTGAATATTGACTGGCGAATACCGGCTGAATTTGCAGTGGTTTCGGATAAAGACAAAATACTGCCAGTATTTGCCGAATGTAATAACAGTTTTGTTTTTGAAGGATAATGGAAGCAAAGCCAAAAATATTGGTTACAGGAGCCAACGGTCAGTTGGGAAAAGAGCTTAAACAACTGGAGTCGCAGTATCCTCAGTTTGAATTTATCTTTCTTTCAAGAGAAGATTTACCCATCCATCATTTTGAACTGGTCAGGAATTTTTTCAAAGGCTTTCATCCTCAGTATCTCATCAATTGTGCAGCTTATACAGCCGTGGACAGGGCAGAAACGGAAAAAGACCTTGCTTTCCAGGTAAATGGCGAAGCAGTGGGAGTGCTGGCGGCGGTATGTAAAGAGTACGGCACGAAATTTCTGCATATTTCTACTGACTATGTATTTGATGGTACTGCATCAGCGCCTTACAAGGAAGATGCAGCTACAAATCCCGAAAGCGTATATGGCGCTTCAAAACTGGAAGGAGAGAAGGAAGCATTACATTTTAATTCTGGCACTATTATCATAAGAACTTCATGGGTTTATTCTGAGTATGGGAGGAATTTCGTGAAGACAATGATAAAGCTCATGAATGAGAAAGAGCAGTTGTATGTGGTCAATGACCAGGTTGGCTCACCTACATATGCTGCTGACCTGGCAGATGCGATAATGCAGATCATTTCATCCGGCAAGTGGTTACCCGGTATTTATCATTACAGCAATGAAGGAGTAATCAGCTGGTTTGATTTTGCAGTAGCAATCCGTGATTTGACCGGAAACACTTGTAAGGTGAATGCCATACCCACCACATCTTATCCTACCCCCGCTAAAAGGCCTGTGTATTCAGTTCTGGATAAATCGAAAATTGCGGGGACTTACGGTATATCCCTAAAAGACTGGAAAGATAGCTTAAGGGGCTGTTTAGACCGGTTAAAATGAAAAATCCCGGCTTTTGACCGGGACCTCTGTTGAGCTACTAGGATTCGAACCTAGACAGACAGAACCAAAATCTGTAGTGCTACCGTTACACCATAGCTCAATCCTGTTTTGGGAGTGCAAAAATAGGGCTATCAGCCTTTTCTCCCAAAAGGAATTTGAAAGATTTTAGACAGGTTGCCGGGATTTTATGCCTTCTGTTTCTTCCCTCACTTTCAGCTCTTTGATCTTATCCAGGGCTCTTGCCACTACATCACACATGATTGTATATAATGACCCGGGTCTATGATTTTCATAGATATAATCAAGGGCCTGGTCTTCGTTAGGGATGGTCATTACGGGAATAGTTGGGTTTACTTTTTCTATACCTTCTTTTAGCAGACCTATGATCTCATCAGCCGTCCTGCCTCTGAGGTTTTTATCGCAGCGGATAATGATCTCATCGAAATGCTGGGCTGATATTTCGCCCAATTCCCGAATATCTTCATCACGACGGTCGCCTGTGCCACTGATGACACCTACTTTGTAAGGATAATCCAGTTTGCTGACAAAGTCACATAAAAGCCGCATACCATGTGGATTGTGTGCAAAGTCGGCAAGCATGGTGAAATTTTTGAAATGGAAGAAATTCAATCTTCCGGGGGTTAGTTTTTCACTGGGAATAAACGTTTGCAGACCGGTCCGGATGTCTTCAATGGAAATATCCCTGAATAGATAAGCCGATAATATTGCAGGTAAGCAGTTATTGATGTTATGTACAGCTTTTCCTTCATAGGTAATTGGTATATCCCTGGCAGCCAGGACCCTTATCTTCCAGTTGCCTTTCATGATGGTAACATAGCCATTCTCAAAAACACAGGCAAGACCATGATCAGCACAATGCTCTTTGATGCGTGGATTATTCTCATCCATGCTGAATAAGGCAATATTGCATTTAAGGTCATATTTCATTTTATACACCAGGTCATCGTCTGCATTCAATACGGCATAGCCATGCGGAAATACCGTTTCGGGTACTACTGCTTTTACTTTGGCCATTGCCTCAACGGAATGTATACCCCCGAGTCCAATATGATCGGCAGCTACATTCGTTACAACTGCCACTTCACAATTCTGAAATGCTAAACCTGATTTTAGGATTCCGCCCCGGGCACATTCCAAAACAGCAAAATCCACCGTTGGATCCTTTAATACAAAGGCAGAAGAAACCGGGCCGGTACAATCGCCTTTCATCATCAACTGGTTTTGAATGTAAACACCATCAGATGTGGTGTAGCCTACTTTTTTGCCGGCACTTTTGGCTATATGGGCAGTAAGTCTTGTAGTTGTCGTTTTACCATTTGTACCAGTGATGGCAATGATGGGGATTCTTCCAACACTTCCTTTTGGGAAAAGCATATCAACTACAGGCTCTGCCACATTTCGTGGCAATCCTTCTGCCGGTTCAATGTGCATACGAAATCCGGGTGCAGCATTTACTTCCAGTACAGCGCCACCATTTTCATTAATGGGTGTGCGCAGGTCATTGGCCATTACATCTATTCCGCAGATATCCAATCCGATTATTTTGGCTATTCGTTCAAACATGAAAATGTTGGCTGGATGCACTTCATCGGTAACATCCGTGGATGTGCCCCCGGTTGAGAGATTGGCAGTGGGTTTTAATAAAACTCTTTCTCCTTTTACAGGTACTGTTTCCAATGTGTAGCCTTTGTCGTCCAGCATTTTTTGCGTAAACTGGTCAACGGTTATTTGTGTCAGTACTTTTTCATGTCCATAGCCGCGGCGGGGGTCTTTATTGGTTTCATCAATCAGCCATTGAATATTGTGTATACCATCTCCAACAACCGAAGCCGGTGTACGTAGTGCTGCACAAATGAATTTGTAGTTGATAACAAGACAACGGAAATCATAGCCGGTAATGAATCTCTCCACAATGACGCTACGGCTGTATTCTTTTGCGGCAGCGAAGGCTTTTAACGCCTGTTCCTTATTGGTGATATTAGTGGTATTACCCTTACCATGGTTTCCATCAATAGGTTTAATAACCAGCGGGTAGCCAAATTTTTCAATCGCTTCATCAAGGCCAACTTCTGTTCGAATTACAGTGCCCCTGGGCACGGGAATTTCAGCAGCCTCCAGCAGCATTTTCGTTTCTTCTTTATCACAGGCAATGTCTACAGCAATATTAGAAGTGGTGGAAGCAATGGTAGCTCTTATTCTTTTTTGATTGACTCCATATCCCAGTTGAACAAGACTTTGTTTGTTCAGCCTGATATAGGGAATTCCTCTCTTGGCCGCTTCATCTACAATACAGCCGGTGGATGGGCCGAGACGGGTGTCTTCCCTTATCTCTCTCATTTTTTGGATATCATCTGTCATATCATATTCCTGTCCATCGATCAATGCCTGTGCTATGCGTACAGCCGCTTTGGCAGCATATACACCGGCATCCTCTTCCATGTAGCTGAATACAACATAATAGATACCTTCTTTTTCTCCTTCGGGTGTCCGGGTTCTGCCGAAACCGGTATCCATCCCGGCAAGGGTCTGAATCTCTAAGGCAATATGTTCTACCACATGACCCATCCAGGTACCCTCGTCCACCCGTTGAAAAAAACCACCGGGTTTACCGACGCTGCAACGATGTTCGTAAAGGGATGGAAGGAGTTTTTCTAATCTTTCCCGGAAGCCTGGAATTTTATTGGTAGGCATGTTTTCTTTTTCTTCCAGGTCCAGTTTCATCTGGATAAGTTTGTTACGCCTTACACTCCAGTAATTGGGACCTTTCAGCACTTTGATCTCAAGTATTTTCATACACAATGGTTGAGTTTGGAAGATAGTTTTTTTTCATAAGGTGACCAATACTTGTACCTGGTAAACCCGATTCTATATCAACCTCTTTTTTCATGCGGGCCTTTTACTGTTTAAGGAAACGTTTTCAGTACATTTAAGAAATAAAATAACTGACATGCCTTCAACCAACCGCCGTCGTTTTCTGCAAAAGGCAGGATTTTTTTCTGCTACAACTGTTTTATCGTCGCTGATACAGCCGGCCTGGAGCCGAAACCTGGAAGCTGCGTTGAAAGAGGCAGAGGGTGTATCTCCGGAAGACCTTGCCACAGAGGAGGATTTTTGGTATTACATTCAGCAATCATTTACAGTTTCACCGTCACTTATCAACCTCAATAACGGGGGTGTTTCCCCGGCTCCCAAAACTGTTCAGGATGCGATGAAGCGGTATTATGACCTCAGCAACGAAGCCCCAAGTTATTATATGTGGCGTATTTTGGACCAGGGACGAGAACCTTTAAGAAAAAACCTGGCAAGACTGGCTGGCTGCTCGCCGGAAGAGATTGCTATAAACAGGAATTCTTCCGAGGGTTTGGAGACGATCATTTTTGGCTTACAGTTAAAGGCTGGTGATGAAGTGGTAGCTGCTAAGCAGGATTATCCCAATATGATCAATGCATATAAACAGCGGGAACTTAGGGATGGTATTAAAATGGCCTGGATCAATCTGGACCTGCCAAGTGAAGATGAAGATTACCTGGTCAGGCAGTACGTAAATGCTTTTACACCAAAGACAAAAGTGGTTCATATTACCCATATCATCAACTGGAACGGACAGATATTACCTGTAAAAAAGATTGCAGCCGAGGCACATAAAAGAGGAATAGAAGTGGTGGTGGACGGTGCACATAGTTTTGCTCATTTTGATTTTAAAATACCAGATCTTGATTGCGATTATTTTGCGGCCAGCCTGCATAAATGGCTGTATGCACCAATCGGCAGCGGATTGTTGTATGTGCGCAAAGAAAAAATAAAGAACATCTACCCGATGTTTGCCACAAGTGATAACCCGTTAAAGAATGATATACGAAAATTTGAAGCACTGGGAACAAGACCTTTTTATATTGAGCAGGCCATTGGCAAAGCCATAGAATTTCACGATATGATCGGGATTGAGCGAAAACAAAAACGACTGCACTACCTTAAAAACTATTGGATGGAAAAAGTCAGAGACATTCCCGGTGTCAAATTGAATACATCATTCGATGCTAAATGGGGATGTGCAATTGGCAATGTAGGCATAACAGGTAAAAAACCTAATGAACTTGATTCCTTCCTGCTGGACAAATATAGGGTGCATACGGTGGCTATTACCTGGGAGAATATTGTTGGGGTGAGGGTGACGCCCAATGTGTATACAACTACCGAAAACCTGGATGTATTAGTTGAGGGTATTCGTCATTTTACCAAAAGCTGATTTCTTTTCCACATTTGCACATACTGTCACGGGGAGAATTTACGTTCTGATTTTTTTCATTTATTTTGTCTTAATCAAACCCTCTTGAATGAGTCATCCTAAAGGAAAACTGATCGCCATCGGTGGAGCTGAAGACAAGGGAACAGACCTTGAGATTGGCGAGATTCACCGCAATAATCTGAATTTTTTCGAATTAGGTATCCTGCGACGGGTAGTAGAAGAGGCGGGCGGTGTTAACTCCCGAATTGAAGTAATCACTACAGCTTCCACCATTCCTTATGAAGTAGGAGAGAATTATCTGAATGCATTTGGTAAAATCGGTTGTACTAACATCGGGCTCCTGCACATCCGCAACCGGCAGGATGCCATGAATGATGAATACATCGAAAGGATTCGTCATTGTGATGCAGTAATGTTTTCAGGTGGTAACCAGCTCCGGCTAAGTGTGACAGATGGGGGTACTGAGTTCCTTGCCATACTCAAGAAGCGATACGAGGAGGAAGAACATTTTTTGATCGCAGGTACCTCTGCCGGAGCAATGGCAATGAGCAGCACTATGATTTATGAAGGTAACGCCACAAGAGCCCATTTAAAAGGCGAAGTGAAAATAACTACCGGCCTTGGGTTTATCAATTCTGTAATAATAGACTCTCATTTTGAAAAGAGAGGCAGATTCGGCCGCCTGGCCCAGGCAGTGGCGGCTAATCCAGGTTGTATCGGAATTGGTTTGGGAGAGGATACAGGTATGCTTATAACAGGAGGTAATAAAATGGAAGCCATAGGCAGCGGGTTGGTGGTAATTGTTGATGGCCATGAAATCATACATTCCAATATTGCAGATATACCTGAGGGGAATCCCATAAGTATTGAAAACCTGAAAGTGCATTTTTGCGAAAAAGGGAATGGCTACCTGATAAAGGAAAGAAAATATTTGCCGGAGGCCCGCAGTGGTTCTGTTATTCCGAAACAGGTTGATGTAGAATGACCGAATCTCCCGCAACTTTTTTAATCTGTCTCTCATCTTTTCGTTTGTAAATTCTTTATATGAAAAAACTATTGGTCATTACTGCTGTTCTGTTGATTTCCTGTGCTTTTACTGCCCAGAAGAAAACAAAGGTTATATTCTTTGGTGATTCTATTACCGAGTTGGGAGTGAAAAAGGAAAAGTATGTTGGCTACATTGTTAAAATGGACAGTATGCTGAAAGCTGAAAAAAAGAATGACCAGTATGAATTGATCGGATCCGGTATCAGTGGCAACAAAGTGTATGATCTGTATCTGCGATTGGAAGAAGATGTTCTGGCTAAAAACCCGGATGTGGTGGTGATCTATGTTGGGGTGAATGATGTATGGCATAAAACTTTACTGGGTACCGGAACTGATGCAGATAAATTCGAAAAATTTTACCAGGCAATAATAAATAAACTCTCTGCAAAAGGCATTACGGCTATCCTCTGCACTCCGGCAGTGGTGGGTGAAAAAACTGATATGAGCAACCAACTGGACGGGGACCTGAACAGATACAGCAATATCATCCGTGATTTGGCAAAGAAAAATAACTTGCTGCTTGTTGATCTACGAAAAAAATTTCTTGATTACCTGAAGGATAACAATCCCAGAAATGAGGAGAAAAATATCCTTACTTACGACAGGGTGCACATGAATGATAAAGGGAATCAGTTCATAGCAGACCAGATGTGGAAAGTGATAAAGGAGCTCAAGTAATTAATTCTCCATTAACCGGCCTCTGATTTTTTTCTTTTGCCGGAGAATAATTCAATTTGACCGCAGACTCAGCAACTTCAGTCTTTAAAGTTTTAGGTGGGTAGCTTACAGCTATATTCATCATTAAACCTTTAAGACATGAAAAAGATGCAAATAGTATTTGTGGTATTGCTGATTTCTTTGGCTTTTTCTTTTAGAAAACCAGCCGGAGGACAAAACAGGTTTAATCCTGCTGCACCTTCGGTAGAGGTGATAGAAGTACAACCCTCTGATGCCCGTGGAAACCTGTATTACATGGTCTGTGCGGCCAAAACATCGGCAGACAAGCCAACGGCACAGCTTTCAGTCAAATTCACAATAAAGAACAAAGAAGGAAAAAAACTGGTATTGAAAACGATTGCTTATTCATTTTTACAAAAGGGTAACCCGGTTTCAAAAACAATGGTTATGGATATTGATGACAATGCAGTTAAAGATTTTTCGATTGCCGCAGGGGCACAATTTAGCTGGCAGAATAGCCGTGATTATCATGATGTAGACAATGCTGTTTTCTTTGACAACCCTTTTCCTGGCAGTCTCCAAATCAAGCTGACTTTTGAAGGATATAGTACCCCGTTTATTATTACCAGGAATCTCAGAGGATACGACAATGCATCTCCGGGTGGTGCTTATGGTTTTCCTGGTCGCTTGTCTCATCTGAAAGAAGGAGAATATTGGTATGCCTATGGTGGCCATGGTGGTGGAGGTCAATTTTATGCATATGATTTTAAAGTGGAGGGATGGGATCCAAAAGCAAAGAAATGGTCTAATACTTTCCCCGGTAAAGACGGATC
Source organism: uncultured Chitinophaga sp. (assembly GCA_964409055.1). Lineage (GTDB taxonomy): Bacteria > Bacteroidota > Bacteroidia > Chitinophagales > Chitinophagaceae > JJ008. The sequence goes on from CAYPBW010000093.1 coordinate 8,416, forward strand.
AAAGAATGAACACTACAGGGCTTATGGAAAAGCTGTTATTGCTGCGGCTGATGGAGTAGTGATTGATTTTAAAGATGGAGTTAAAGAAAATGAAGGTAACGGAGGCGGTGGTAGTGGCGGTGGTAACTGGTTTAAAATTAACAATGGTAAAGAAACGCTTTGCTATTATCATATGCAGCCGGGTACTTTAACGACAGCTTTTTTAAAGAAGGGAGCAAAAGTTAAAAAAGGAGATAAATTGGGATTGTTGGGTAACTCTGGCAATTCCAGCGAACCGCACGGGCATGTACATGCTATTAGTGACCCGGATGCAGATGGTGAGGGACAATGGGTACCGATGAATTTCTCCGATATTTATATTATTGATAAAAATGAGCTGAGTGCTGGGCCTGATCCGGATGCATCCTGGACAAAAGTGGCAAAGAAAGGCTTGCCATTTCTGCAAGATCGCCGTTGTATGATATGGCCTTCTGCAACAAAACCCTGTCTTTATCCGGGTGGCTGGGCGGAAATCGGAAGACATGCTATACCCGAAAATCAGTACCAGCAGGAAATTACACGGATATGGGGATGTGGCTATTACCCGGTTTGGGTAGATGCCTATGATGTGGCTGGTAAAACATATTTCAATACAATTTTCAGGTATAACTCCGGCAACTATCCTGTGGTAGTTCGACATGATATGACAAAAGAAAGCTATCAGCAGGAATACAATACATGGGTAAAGCAAAAAGATTATCGCCTTCTTCAAATTGATAACTACAACGATAACGGTAAGTTGAAATTCGCAGCTATTTTTATCAAGAAACCCAATCAGCCTTCTGCACAGCCGGCGTATCATGCACAATCAGCGGAGGAGCACCAGCAACTTTTTGAAACATATACAGGACAGGGATATGTGCCGGTCAATGTTTCGGTTGTTTCTGTAGGAGGCAAGAAATATTATTCTGCATTCTACGAAAAGCGAAATGTTGGTGGGGGTAGTGTGCTGAAAAGTTCTTTATCTCAGCAAGAATACCAGGATATGTTTGAGGACATGAAACAAAAGAAATGGGAGCAGGTGTACATTAATGCTTATCATCATGACGGGCAAACAAGATTTTCTGTTATATGGTATCAGAATTCGGGCTATGATGCATATACGGCTACCCGAAAATCAGACAAAGATGGTTACCAGGAGAAGTATGAAAACAGTTTGGAAGCTGGTTATCTTACCCGTTGTGTAACAGGCTATGAAGAAGGCGGCAAACATTGGTTTGCCGGGCATTGGTCTAAATGATGATTATATTGAAGAAGGATTACTATACTGCTTTCACCAGGTAGTAATTCTTCTTTCCTTTTTGTACAAGAATGTAAGTATCGTGCAATAACAGTGAAGATTCAATTTTGAAATCAACAGCATTTACTTTTTTCCTGTTAATACTGATGCCTCCTGCCTGAACCAGTTTTCTTGCTTCACCTTTGCTGGAGAGTATTTCAGTTTCTGCAAGAAATGAGACAATGTCTGTGCCGGCAGAAATTTTTTCTTTGGAATAATCAGATTTTACTACGCCTTCCATTC
>CAYPBW010000093.1:10076-11334 GCA_964409055.1 uncultured Chitinophaga sp.
GTGCCGGCAGAAATTTTTTCTTTGGAATAATCAGATTTTACTACGCCTTCCATTCCTTCCAGGTCTTCAATGCTTAAACTCACTGCCGGGGCATTTTGATTGGCAAATAGTTTTTGGGTCGTCTCAACGGCCTTTTCAAATTCTTCTTTGCCATGTACAAAGCAGGTTATTTCCTGTGCAAGGGTTTTCTGCAGCACCCTTGCCGAAGGATCCATTTTGTGCTCATGTATCAGCATTTCTATGGCATCCCTTGATAGAAAGGTGAATATTTTAATCCATTTTTCGGCATCAGTATCACTGGCATTTAACCAGAACTGGTAAAACTGGTAAGGTGTTGTTCTGTTGGCATCAAGCCATACATTACCGCTTTCTGTTTTGCCAAACTTTCCGCCGTCAGCTTTGGTAATAAGGGGGTTGGTGAATACGAATGCTTCACCGCCACATTTTCTGCGGATCAGTTCTGTGCCAGTGGTCATGTTTCCCCACTGATCACTACCACCCATTTGTAGTTTACAGTTTTTATGCATGTAAAGCCAGTAAAAATCGTAGCCCTGCATTAATTGGTAAGCAAATTCAGTATAACTGATACCAGTTTCTCCTTCAATTCTCTTTTTTACGCTGTCTTTCGCCATCATGTAATTGACGGTAATATGTTTGCCGGCATCTCTCAGAAAATCAATAAATGAAATGGTTTTGAACCAGTCATAGTTATTAGCCATTTCAGCAGCATTGGGAAGGGTTGGATTAAAATCAAGAAATTTTTCCAGTTGTGCCTTAACGCCTGCTACGTTTTTTTGTAGTGTTTCTTCGCTTAACAGGTTTCTTTCTTCGCTTTTACCACTGGGATCTCCCACCATCCCGGTAGCTCCGCCGACGAGTGCAATAGGTTTATGACCCGCCTTTTGGAAATGTACCAGTAACAGGATTGGGACTAAACTGCCTATGTGCAGGCTGTCTGCTGTAGGGTCGAAGCCGATATAGCCAGTAGTCATTTCTTTGTTTAACTGTTCTTCGGTACCCGGCATGATGTCCTGGATCATACCTCTCCATCTTAATTCTTCGATCAAATTCATTTCTAAACCAGTGATTTAGCGCAAAAGTAAGGTAGAATAAGGTCGCAGGATAATGCGGGCAATATTTTTCTAAATCGTTCGTTTTCAATAAATAGTCTTTTTACTGAACAGAACTATGATTTTACAGGCCTAAAGACTAATTTTACAAGCAGCCCGTACGTATGAAAGCTTGTCTAATTCAAACG
>CAYPBW010000094.1:0-11292 GCA_964409055.1 uncultured Chitinophaga sp.
TTTAATGAGTTTGTAATTTGCCTGGGCTATAAAGGGTATATTATCAAAGAATATTTTGCGAATTACTTTCTGCATAAATCCAATGTAACTATCGACCTGGTAGGCAATAGTCTTAGCTTCCATGATTCGAGGGCTGAGCCCTGGAAAATTACCCTTGTAGATACGGGGCTTGAGACCATGACCGGAGGAAGAATCAGGCGAATCAAAGACTATGTGAATAATGAAACGTTTATGCTTACCTATGGTGATGGGGTAGGAGATATTGATATAAATGCCTTACTTGCTTTGCATCAGCAACATGGAAAATATTGTACGGTGACATCCGTACAGCCATCGGGCAGATTTGGCGCCATCAATTTGGGAGGAGGTGACCAGGTTGTTTCATTTACCGAAAAACCAAAAGGCGACGGTTCCTGGATCAATGGCGGTTTTTTTGTTTGCGAACCTGCGGTATTCGATTATATCGAAGGTGATGCAACCTTCTGGGAAAAAGAACCGATGGAAAACCTGGCAAAAGACGGCCAGATGATGGCTTACCGGCATACCGGTTTCTGGAAACCTATGGATACACTGCGGGATAAACAGGAACTGGAAAAAGCATGGCAAAGCGGCAAAGCGCCTTGGAAAACCTGGTAACGATGAACCTTCAGCAATATTACAAGAATAAAAAAGTATTTGTGACCGGGCATACCGGTTTCAAAGGCTCCTGGTTAATAACATGGCTGCACCAATTGGGTGCACATGTAAAAGGATATGCTCTTGCCCCTGAAAATAAAAATGACCTGTATCATGCTATCCGGGGTGATGAGCTTTGTGAATCAGTGATAGCAGATATCCGTGATAAAGAAAGACTGGCGAAAGAAATACTCTCCTTTCAGCCTGATTTTATATTTCACCTGGCGGCGCAACCGCTTGTTCGCCTGTCGTATGAAATACCTGCTTATACATTTGAGGTAAACGCTCAGGGCACTGCTCATGTACTGGATGCGCTGCGATTGCTGGATAAACCCTGTGTAGCAGTAATGATTACCACCGACAAAGTGTATGAAAACCTGGAAACCGGTCATCATTACAAAGAGACCGACCGGTTGGGGGGCTATGACCCCTACAGCGCTTCCAAGGCCTGTGCAGAATTGGTTATTGATTCGTACCGGAAATCATTTTTCAACCCTGCCGCATACCAACAGCATAACAAATCAGTATCATCGGCAAGGGCGGGTAATGTAATTGGTGGCGGAGACTGGGCCAGGGACCGTATCATTCCCGATATAATAAGATCCTTGTACAAGCATGAACCGGTATTGCTAAGAAACCCGATATCAGTAAGGCCATGGCAACATGTACTGGAGCCCCTGGAAGGTTATTTATTACTGGCTGCCCACCAGCTCAACGATCAGGAAAGATTTTCCGGTTCTTTTAATTTCGGACCATACCCGCAAAATTCACTGCAGGTATCTGTGCTGGCAGAAAAGGCCGTAAAGGAGTGGGGCGAAGGGACTATCGTTCAACAGGAGAAAGAATCAGCTGCTTATCATGAAGCCGGATTACTTCACCTGGATATCAATAAAGCAGTTGACACATTGAACTGGACACCTGCATGGGATTTTGACCTTACCGTTGCCACTACTGTAAACTGGTATAAAAGCTTTTTGCTGAATAAGGAAGATGCCAGAAAACTGATAGAAGCTGATATTAATAAAAAAAGCAAACAATGATAGAAGGAGTAATTGTAACGCCGCTCAGGAAAATACCTGATGAAAGGGGTACCATTATGCATATGCTTAAAGCAGAGAGCCCTCTTTTTAAAAGCTTTGGAGAAATTTATTTTAGTACAGTATATCCTGGTGTGATAAAAGGGTGGCATATTCATGATAAAATGACATTGAATTATTGCGTGGTTTCCGGCACCATCAAGTTTGTCTTGTATGATGTGCGGGAAGATTCTCCCACTAAAGGCCAGTTAATGGAACTTTATCCGGGGGATAACAATTATGTGCTGATCACCGTTCCGCCCGGTGTATGGAATGGATTTATGGGTGTAGGTACAAAGGAGGCTATTGTTGCCAATCTTACCGATATACCTCATGATCCCAACGAAATTCATCGTCTGGATCCTTTAAATAACGATATACCCTATTCATGGCCCGTCAAACACCGTTAGTATGAGAAAGATTGTTATTACCGGTGTGAACGGTATGCTGGGCTCTGCCATCGCTACTTTATTTAAGGATAAATTTTCTGTTTGCGGGTTAAACAGGGATTTATTGCCTATAGAAGATTATAAAGCAGTTAATGCCAAAATCAGTGAAATTAACCCTGATATCATCATTCACTGTGCAGCGTATACCAATGTTGAGTTGGCAGAAACCAACCCGGATGATTGTTACCGGGTAAATCATCTCGGAACATTAAATATAGCTAACGCAGCTCTGAAGGCTAAGAGTAAATTAATATACATTTCAAGCACCGGTTGTTATGGTTCCTGGTCTGAAGCCCCATATTGTGAATATGACCCGGTGGTACCCACTACTGTTTACCATAAGTCTAAAATTGCCGGTGAAAATGCAGTGACTGGCATTTGTTCTAATTATTTAATACTGAGAACCGGTTGGCTGTATGGAGGAGATATATCTCACAAAAAGAACTTTGTGTATAACCGGTTTCTGGAAGCCCAAAAATCTGAAAAGATAACCAGTGATCCTTTTCAAACGGGTAATCCTACCAGTGTTGTTGATGTGGCTGACCAGGTACAAGTATTGATTGACCAGGATGTAAATGGTTGTTTTAATGTAGTTGCTGATGGATACTGCACCCGGTATGAGTATGTGAAGACCATTGTTGAGCTTTGCGGCCTTGATACAATAGTTGATAAAGCTGATAAACCATTTAAGCGGATAGCTCCTGTATCCGGTAATGAAGCCGCTGAAAATTTTTTACTAAGTAATATGGGTCTAAGTGTAATGAAACCCTGGAAGGAAAGCCTCAAAAAGTATATTTCTGAAGCAATCAGGCCGGTTTGATTTACCGGATCGGCAATATCATTTGCTGCCCCCTGATATAGAATTTCTGTAGCATTATAATTCGAATTTAAGATTATGCAATTCCAAATCCTGATACCCACTTATAACCGTGCCGGTATATTAGAAAAAAACCTGTTAAGCCTATTAGCTGAGATTAAACAATACAACCTCGAATCTGAAATCGGCATTGTAGTTTCAGATAATGCGTCAACAGATGAAACTTTTTCAGTCCTGAAAAACTTAATACCCGTTTTCAGTGAGGCTCATGTTGATTTTCAGATTTACCGAAGTGATGTAAACACCGGGCTGGAAGGGAATGGTGTTTTTATTCTGGGAAAGGCTACTGCTGAATATGTAATCTGGCTTGGCGATGACGATTTTCTGCCGGAAGGGTTTTTACAATACACGGTTGATAAGTTTAAAACTGAAAATATTGGCTGGATGATTGCAGGAGCTATAGCTGAGTACAGCGATGGCAGCAGAGCGGATACCTATCATATTCCTTATGATGAGAAAAGATTTGAGAAAGGATATGAAACAATCTGGTCAGTTTCGCATATAGGACATAAGATGAGCGGTCTGGTCATTAAGCGGGAGGGTATACTTGATTCGTATTTATCAAAGCCCGAATGGCGTAACATCTATTTGTATATCTATTTTCTTCTTCATAACCAGGTAAAATATGCCGGCATTGTTGAGGCCCGGTATAAAGTGCTGGTAAATACCTACAACAAAAAAGATTTTACCTATAATACTATTGGCCTGCTGGATGAGGTTTTTAAGTCCTACAACTATCTTATTGCTGCTTATGGCATGAAAAAAGTTATCAGGCTGATTTTAAGGTTCATAGTATTGCATTCTTACAGGATTAATTTCAAAAGCGGGTTAACTTCTCTTTTAAAGCAGTGGAAGATGATTTACAGGAGTTACCAGTTTGGGGATAAACTTAAGTGGGGGTTACTGAAGTTATTGCTGAAGGAATATATCAAGCAAAACATTTACCTGCCTCTATTTCGTTTTTCAAAGAAAAGGAGATAAAGGAGCGGCATATCATAAATGGAATGACTAAGTCAGCATTTCTTTAATGAAAATGCCTCTGAAAAATTTACGTTATTAGCATAACAGGTTAAGTTTATAAAGAAAAATCAAATGCAAAAAGTACCATTTGTAGATTTGTTAAGCCAGTATAAAAGTATCAAACCGGTAATCGATAAGGCCATAGAGAATGTAATAACAGAGACTGCTTTTATTGGCGGTAAGTATGTAAAAGAGTTTGAGGAGGGCTTTGCTTCTCTTTATGGAGTAAGGCATGTCATCAGTTGTGCCAATGGGACCGACTCACTTTATATCATGATGAAAATGCTGGGGATAGGCCCCGGTGATGAAGTGATTACGGTAGCCAACAGCTGGATTTCCAGTTCAGAGACCATTACACAGACAGGAGCAAAACCAGTGTTTGTTGATATTGATCCTGTTTATTACAGCATCAATGAGAACCTGATAGAAGAAAAGATAACTCCTGCTACCAGGGCTATTATTGCCGTGCACCTGCAGGGCCAGATGTGTGCCATTGACAGGATCAAGGATATCTGTGATAGGCATAATATATATCTTCTGGAAGATTGCGCCCAGTCGCATCTTTCTTCACTTGGCGGTGTCAATGCAGGTCTGAGAGGTATTGCTTCTTCTTTCAGTTTTTATCCCGGTAAGAACCTGGGTGCTTATGGTGATGCAGGCTGCATCATAACCAATGATGATGAGCTGGCCAACCGGTTCAGGATGTATGCGAATCATGGAGCATTAAAGAAGCACCAGCACCAGGTTGAAGGTATTAACAGCAGGCTGGATGGATTGCAGGCTGCTATACTAAGTGCCAAACTGCCGTACCTGCAGCGCTGGACGGATGCCCGTATCCGAAATGCCGGAATTTATAATAAATACCTGTCTGGTATTGACGAGGTATGCATACCTGCAGTAAGGCCTGGTACCGTACATACATTTCACCTGTATATGATACGGGCTGAACAAAGGGATTTATTGATGAACTATCTTAAAGAGAAAGAAATTGACACAGCCATTCATTACCCAACAGCATTGCCTAATCTGCCTGCATATGCATACCTGAATTATCGACCGGGAGACTTTCCGGAAGCTACAAAAGCACAGGGCGAGATACTTTCGCTACCTATGTACCCGGAAATAACAGAAGAACAGATCGCTTATGTGAGTGATTCCATCAAAGCATTTTATCAAAATACCAATTAGTCTATTATGATCAAATTCGCCTTAGTCGGATGCGGACGTATTGCGCAACGGCATGCTGAACATATTCATCATTACGGGTCTCTTACTGCTGTTTGTGATATAGTTCCTGAGAAAGCCAATAAACTTGCAGAACAGTATAATGCAAAAGCTTATTACACAATAGAGGACCTGCTTAGACGGGAGAAAGATGTGGATGTGGTAGCTGTTACTTCTCCTAACGGCCTGCATTGTGAACATACCATTCAAAGCCTGCAGGCTGGTATGCATGTGCTGTGCGAGAAACCTATGGCGATTAAGGTGAATGATTGTGGTGAGATGATCAAAGAAGCGGAAAAAGCCAACCGTCGCCTCTTTATAGTTAAGCAAAACAGGTTTAATCCGCCGGTCCAGGCAATTAAGTCTATCATAGATGAGGGAAAGCTGGGTAAAATTCTTAGTGTACAGCTCAGTTGTTTCTGGAACAGAAATGAAGCGTATTATAAAGATTCCTGGAAAGGAACCGCCTCACTGGATGGAGGCACTTTATATACTCAGTTCAGTCATTTCATTGACCTTTTATACTGGATGTTTGGGGATGTGAAGACGGTAAAAGCATTTACTGCCAATGCCAATCATGAGGGTATTATTGAATTTGAAGACCAGGGAGTAGTGATCCTTGATTTTTATACCGGCACATTAGGCACAATTCATTATACGGTTAATTCGTATGAAAAGAATATGGAAGGGTCGCTTACTATTTTCGGCGAAAATGGAACAGTGAAGATTGGCGGTCAATACCTGAATGAACTGGAATACCAGCATATTAAAAATTATGAGATCAAAGATCTGCCAAAGGGAAACCCTCCCAATATGTATGGCACTTACATAGGTTCCATGTCCAATCATGACAAAGTGTACCAAAATGTTGTTGAAGTATTATCGGGAAACGGCAGTATTGCCACCAACGGATTTGAGGGGTTAAAAACCGTTGAAATAATAGATAAAATTTACAGAGCAGCAGCCTATGCACAATCCACACTTTAGTGAAAGCGCCATCAGGGATGTGGCTTTCGGAGAAAATGTAAAGGTTATCAACCCGGTAAATCTTTATGGCTGCCGGATTGGTAATGACTGTTTTATTGGCCCTTTTACTGAAATACAAAAATCAGTTGTGATTGGTGACAGGTGTAAAGTACAATCACATTCTTTTATTTGTGAACTGGTCACTATTGGTAATGATTGTTTTATTGGTCATGGTGTGATGTTTATTAATGACATGTTTTCTGATGGCGGACCTGCAGGAGGAGATAAAACCAAGTGGAAATCTACCCAAATAGGTAATCATGTTTCAATTGGGTCTAATGCCACCATTCTGCCTGTCAGTATTTGTGACAGGGTAGTAATTGGAGCCGGGGCTGTGGTTACCAGGAGTATAACTGAACCGGGAGTATATGCAGGCAATCCGGCAGTAAAACTTAGAAGTCTTTGATCTTATCGGCGTTTTATTCTGTCTGATATAGTAGTAAACTGTTCAGCCGTTTCTTTATTATTTATGCTAAAGAGCAGAACTGTTTTTCTTATTTCTCCTGAAGAATGGGATTTTGTTTTTGTGAGTAAGCACCACTATGCGATCGGGCTTGCTGCAAGAGGAAATAAGGTTTATTTTGTTAATCCTCCGAAAAGAAATATTCAGGGAGGCTTGTCAATTAAACCGGTTGAAGGTATTCCTGATTTATACATTGTTGATTATTCAACCCAACTCCGTGGCCTTCGTTTCTTTCCATCTTTTGTGATCCGATGGGCAGACCGTTCTTTTTTAAGAGCTGTTGAAAAGAAAGCCGGGGTACGTTTTGATGTTATCTGGAATTTCGAGAACTCCCGTTTTTTTGATTTGGGATTTGCCGGCAGGGATGTATTAAAAATATATTTTCAAGTAGATGAGAATCAGAATTTTCATCCTGCAAAAGCTGCACAAACTGCCGATATTGCTTTCGCCATCAATTCAGAGATCCTGGATATTATTCGTCCGAATAATCAAAAAAGCTTCCTGATACCTCATTCTTTCCAGGGCCATCTTTCTCCCCAGGCTAAAAAAGTAATGGCCGGAGAGTATAATTATATAAAACCAGCGGGTCGCCTGCAAGTGATGTATGTCGGTAACTTAGAGCACCGGCATATCAATATTGACCTCTTTGAAAAGGTAGTGAGGGAGAATAGCAATACTGATTTTCAATTAGTGGGACCTTACGATGCCGGAAGACCCCTTTTCCAGCGGTTAAAGCATTACAACAACGTACAATTCATCGGTAAGGTGCCATTTAAAGAAATACCAACTTTACTTGACAAGGCTGATGCTTTAATACTTGTATATGATAGCGGGTTCACACAAAGCTCTCACAAGATCCTTGAATATCTTGCCTCCGGTAAAGTCATTATCAGCACATATATGAGTGAATACGACAATAAAGACTCACTCATTAACAGCAGCCGTTCTGAAGATGAGTACCTGGAAACATTCAAAAAAGTTCTTTCCGGCATAGAGACCTATAACGATCCTGTGCATATGCGCCGCAGAATTCAATTTGCGATGGATCATACTTATGCCAGCCAGTTGGATAATCTGGAAAGACTGATAGAACATAGTTTAGAAGGATAAACTACCCTGATTTTAAGTTAACGACATGAAAAAAAAGAAAGTCATCATTTTCCTGTACAACCGTCTCTTTGACCCGCTGATACAATCGAACTTCTGGCTATACATCAACGATTTTCTGAATGATCCCGATAATCCTTACCGGCTTTACCTGGTTACATACGAGGATAAAAGATTTCCGCTGACCCAGGCACAAGAACAACTGGTATCAGCGTGGAAGGCTAAAGGATTACAATGGAAACAACTGACCTGGCACCCGGGCCAGGGGATGCTAAATAAAGCAAGGGATATCATCGCCGGTTTTTTTGCTGTGATGAGTTTACGGTTTAAAGGTTACCGGCATATAGTTACCCTGGCATCGGTGGCGGGTACATTTGGTTACCTGTATTCTATTTTCCTGAGGACGAAACTTTTTCTGTACCAGTACGAGCCGCATAGTGAGTATGCCATTGATAACAAAATGTGGCCGGCCAACAGCAAGCAGTATAAAATATCTCATTACCTGGAAAGAAAATCGGCCCATTTTGCCAAGGTTATTGCATCGGGTACCCGGTTTATGGAGGAGCGGCTGAAAGAGGAGTGGAAGGTGAAGGCACAGTTTGTAAAGATCCCTACGGTGGCCAATCATATAAAGTTTACTTATTCAGCTGCTGACAGAACGGAAACCCGGAAGAAGCTTGGCATACCGGAAGATAAATGGTTGTTGTTCTATCCCGGAAAGTTCGGTGACCTGTATTACCGGGAAGAAACTGCTTTTATGTATAAGTGGTTGCAGGAGCTGGAACCCCGGTTACATTTCCTGATCGTAACACCCCATACAGATGAGGAGGTGAAAGCTATGTTTGACCAGGCTAAAGTGGCTCCGTCTGGTTATACTGTTACACATTCCGGCTACGAGGATATACACCGGTATTATTCAGCAGCTGATTTTGCCGTTATTGCCGTTCCTCCAGGCCCTTCGAAGAAGTTTATTTCCAATATCAAGGTGGGAGAGTACCTGTGTGCGGGTTTACCTTTTCTGATTACAAGAGGAATTTCCGAAGATTACTGGTATGCGGAGAATAAAGATGTTGGTGTGGTAGTGGATGATTTTAAAGAAGAATATGTGAAGAAAGCATGGCCGGAGATGAAAAAATATTTAGAAATGGACCCGGAGTTGCGCCGTAAGCATTGCCGTGAAGTGGGATTGGATTACCGGGGGTTTGATAAGCTGAATAAACAGTTCCGGCTGGCGATGAGTTTGCTGGTGGGTTGAGGAAGGTTTTGAGTTGAGGAGTTGATGGGTTGAGAGGTTGAGAAGTTGAGGGAATTGTCACCCTGAGCCTGTCGAAGGGGTGATGAACGAAAGGATTAATCAATGCCGGCTTCGTAGCTTATACTTCGGCAAGCTCAGTATGACAGTGCGTTTGATGAGTTCATACGTCGACAGGCCCAATATGACAAAGTGCAAAGGAAGAAAAAAAGTTTAAATAATTATGCGGACAAAGTACCGGATATCTTTGGTTGTATTTCTGCTTTTGTTGCTTGCCAACTTATACATCTATATTAACAGAAATAGGGGATACGAATATCTGAACCGGAAAACCTATGCCGAACTGCACCCCTGCTGTGATACCACCAATGCCGGGATTAAAAAATGGTTCCGTAATATGGACATCTACCCGGCAGCAGATGTGGAAGCCGGAAAATCCTTTAGCCGGCAGGAGCTTGGTATTACACCGGATGATTCTTCTTACACGAAAGTGCAGAAGATACTCCAGGCATTGTACCACCAGTTTTATTATAACCGCCGGCTGGCTGATAATTCAGATTATAATTATGCTAACCCACTAACAAAATATAAAATACTTAAAGAAAGACAGTATATCATCAGTGAGAATGAATATGCCAGCCTGCTGCATTTTTTCAGCAGAAGCAATGATGTACTGATACGGGATGTGGGCACCACCGGGCATATCAATGAACATGTTTTCAGTGAGGTGTTTCTGCCAGAACAAAAAAGATGGGTGTATGTGGATGTAAGCGGTGGTATTGCCGGGGTCCGGGACAAACGTACAGGGCAATTGCTCAGCAGTGCGGATATTATGATCGCTGCTGATAAAAAGGAGATTGACCAGTTAGAAATCAATTTCATCGGAGATTCTACCGGTACTTATCGCCGGGCAGATACGCTGCAGCAGTATTTTGATTATTACTTCGCCGGCACCAATGTGCTGTATTATTTTTATACGGTGAACCTTGAAGGAGAAGTGTACAAACCCTGGTTTAAGCTGAAACATTATTTTACCAGGGCCAGCTGGCATGAGATCTATACTCATCTTCCCCTGAATGAGCGAAAATTCTATATCAAGCAGGCCGTCGCCATAGCGGGGCTTATCAGCTTTTTGGTGTTTGGTTATTTTTTTGTGCGATACAAGTTTCGAAGTTGAGAGGTTGATTGTTGAGCAGTTGAGGGCTTCATAAAGGTTGCCCTGTTTCCACAGTGCATTTATACTTTATTAATTGAATATTTATGATAGCGAATCTAAACGGGCAATCAATTTTAGTAACCGGTGGTACCGGATCATTTGGAAAGGCTTTTGTACAATCAGTCCTGCAGCACTCACCACAGGTGAAGCGGCTGGTGGTGGTGAGCCGTGATGAACAAAAGCATCATGAAATGATGACCGATCTTTCGCCTTCTGATTATCCGGCACTGGAATACCGGCTGGGCGATGTGCGGGACAAAGACCGGATGATGGAGTTGTTTCGTGATATTGATATAGTGGTACATTCTGCAGCGATGAAACATGTACCGGCATCGGAGATGAACCCGATGGAATGTGTGAAGACAAATATTATCGGTTCACAGCATGTGATTGATGCAGCGATGGCCAATGATGTGAAAATAGTGGTAGCCCTTTCTACTGATAAGGCTTCTTCCCCTTCCAATTTTTACGGCGCTTCCAAACTTTGCCTGGAGAAGCTGTTTACCTATGCCGATTCGCAGAAGCGGGGCAAGGATATCCGGTTTAGTGTGGTACGGTATGCCAATGTGTTTGGTTCGAAAGGATCGGTGGTACCCTTGTTTTTGAAAAAGAAGTCACAAGGCTGGCTGCCGGTAACCCACCCGGAGATGACCCGGTTCAGCATTACCATGGATGATGCGCTGGGACTGGTCTATTATGCTATTGCCAACGGGTGGGGCGGAGAGATCATTTTGCCGGTATCAGCATCCTATAAAGTAGGAGATGTAGCTACGGCAGTGGCACCTGATGCTGAACAACGCATTATCGGATCAAGGCCCGGTGAGAAAATGCATGAAACCATGTTCACTGAAATTGACGCTCCCTATACGGCTAAGAGAGATAAGTATTACATCATTTGCCCGATTAC
>CAYPBW010000095.1:0-11278 GCA_964409055.1 uncultured Chitinophaga sp.
TTTTGTGTGATAGTGCTGGCTTCGCTGGTAGTAAATGTGATACTGAATATACTGCTGATACCTTCATTAGGCGCAAAAGGTTGTTCTATAGCAGCGGTTACCAGTCACGGACTGTGCGGTATTGCCTGCATGCTGTTTACATCTCAAAAATCAGGACTGGGTTTGAATCTCCGCTCCCTGTTAATCTATACTTTTATAGCAGCAGTGCTGGCAGGTTATTTTTATGCCGGGAAAAGGGCTGAACTCAATGAATGGCTGTTACTCGCAGGATCAATAGCGGTTGTAATCGCACTGTTAATGGCTGCCGGTCTTTTTTCCATCCGCAAATGGAAACTGTATCTTCAGCAAAATCAATAAATAATTTTTATGCCCGATATTTTTGACCTTTTTAAGCACTGGTGGAAGCAAATGCTGGCAGTAATAATTGCCTCCTTGCTTGTAGTGGGAACAGTTACTTACCTGAAACCCAAAAAATACCTTTCGGTGGCTACGGCATTACCTGCCAGTTCCTTTGCATCCGACAGGTCGAAAATCTTTAATGAAAACATACAGGCCCTTTATTCCGCTCTCGGTACACCGGATGACCTGGATATGATTGTTGGTACTGCCAGGCTGGATACTGTTTACCTCGCTGTTACCGATCAGTTCAACCTGTATGATCATTATAAAATGAAGGAGAAAGGAGACGCTGCCCGAAATAAAGCCGCTTCGTTGCTGAAGAAGAATACGAAAGTGATGAAGAGTGAATACGGCGAACTGAAGGTAAAAACATGGGATACTGACAAAAACCTGGCACCACAACTGGCCAATGCCATAATGGAGAAGCTGAAAGCCATTCACCAGGACCTGCAGAACGCTGGCAATCTCGCCACATTACAGGGATTGATAAGCAGAAAGGAAAAATTGCAGCAGGCGGCAGACAGTACAATGAATTCAGCTGAGAACAGTACCCGGCAAAAAGAGCAGATCAGTCAATATGAAAAACTAATTGGTGAATACCAGTTAATGGTTGATACCAAACCACCGGTGCTCATCACGGTAGAAAAAGCAAAAGCTGCTGCATGGCCCGATCAGCCCGGAACAATACAATTACTGGTTGCAACAGCTGTATTGGCCTTTATTTTTTCACTCCTCGCAGCACTGGTGCTGGAAAGAAAAAAATCAACCGGTCAGTGATCAGGGTCTTTCATAAAGACAGGATTTTTTTTACAGCGATAGCTATTTTATTCCTGGTTGCGGCCGGCTTATCGGTGTATTCGGGTAATTATCTGATAGCATTTGCTCCCTTTCTTTTTTTGTTGCTGTATGCAGGCTGGCAACACAAGGAGCTGATTTTTTTCCTGCTGCTTGTTTCACTGCCTTTTTCGATGGAGTATAATTTTTCGCCGGGACTGGGTACAGACCTGCCTGATGAACCATTGATGCTGCTTACTTCGTTCCTGTTCCTGGCCTATTGGATGTACAAACCGGCCTCACTGCCGAAGAAAATGATACAGCATCCCCTGTTACTATTATTGCTATTGTTGCTGGCATGGACAACAGTAACAGTAATTTTTTCTACTGACAAGGTTGTTTCTATTAAATATCTTTTAGCGAAGAGCTGGTATATCGGCGCTTTTGTTTTATGTCCGTTAATACTGTTCCGGGAAAGAAAATTATTTATTACAGCAATGATACTGTTAACAGCTGCCATGCTGGTAGTTACGGCAGTAACGCTTTACAGGCATTATGCACTGGGATTCAGTTTTGCCGGTATCAATGATGCATTGACACCTTTTTTCAGAAACCATGTGAACTACTCAGCCATGCTGGTTTGTTTTGTGCCGGTGCTGGTGGCTTTTTACCAGCTTGCCGCAAGGCAAACTCTTCGCCTGGTAACAGTTGCAGCTTTGCTGGTAGTATTGGCAGCCTTATTTTTTTCGTATGCAAGAGGGGCCTGGCTGGCATTACTGGCAGGAATGTTTGCATATTGGCTGATACAGCGGCGGCTGCTCATCTATGCTTATGTCATTGCATTAATTGTTGTGATTACTTCCTTATCCTGGTTAAAAAACAATGACCGGTATTTGCTGTATGCACATGATTATAAGACTACCATTTTTCATAAAAACTTCAGTGAGCATTTGGTGGCTACCTATAAGCTCAAAGATGTTTCAACAGCTGAACGATTCTACCGATGGATTGCAGGTGTCAGGATGATAAAGGATAACTGGCTGACCGGCTATGGCCCCAATACCTTTTATGGCAATTATAAACCGTACGCCGTACCGGCATATAAAACATGGGTGAGCGATAATAAAGACCGCTCCACAGTACACAATTATTTTTTGCTGACCATAATTGAACAGGGAATTCCCGGGCTTATCCTCCTGTTGTTACTGGTGGGAACAATTTTTTATTATGCACAATACCTGTATCACCGGGTAAAAGATCATTTTTACAGGGTCACGGCGATAACAACAGGGGCTGTTCTTGCTATGCTGATGGTGGTGAACTTTTTAAGTGATTTAGTGGAGACAGATAAGGTGGGTAGCCTCTTTTTTCTTTGTATTGCTGTATTGGTGGTGACAGATATCAATACCCGGGGAGAGTTATCAGATCCTGCCACGGACATTTAAGGCATCCCTTAATCCATTGCCAAGCAAATTAAAAGCAAGTACTAAAATCATTATTGCAAAGCCCGGTGCTAAGGCAAGCATGGGGTTTTGGGTGATGATGAAATTATAGTTCTCTTTGATCATTAATCCCCAGCTGGGTTGAGGTGGTTGTACGCCTACTCCTAAAAAACTCAAACCGGCTTCAATTACAATGGCAGAAGCAAAATTGCTGGCGGCAATTACCATTACCGGTCCCATGATATTGGGCCAGATATGCCGTACGATTGTTCTTGTATGTGAAAAGCCCAGAGCCCTGGTCGCTTCTATATACTCCAGTTCTCTTACTGACAGCACCTGCCCTCTTACCAGCCTGGCCACATTTACCCACATGGTAAGACCTACGGCAATAAACACCTGCCAGAAACCTTTGCCCAAAGCCAGTGTAATGGCAAATACCAACAGCAATGTGGGAATACTCCAGATAACATTGATAAACCACATGATAATATCATCTGTCTTGCCACGAAAATATCCTGCCATCGATCCGAGCATAAGGCCAATGCTCAGCGAGATGAGTACCGTAATAAAACCAACGCTCAGGCTTACCCTTGTTCCTACAATGATACGGCTGAGAATATCTCTTCCATATTTATCGGTACCCAGTAAAAATTTCTTTGTTATCACCGGGTCGGGTGCAGTTTGTGAAATCGAATATACCTGTCGTTCAGAAAGACCGATGTCAATGAATTTTTCAACAACGATACTGTCATCTTTTTTTTCATACCGGGAAATGGGAACATAATAGTATACATCCTCTTTGCCGGAAATTAATTGTTGAAAAAAACCTGCTTCAGCAACATCCTTGTCTTTTTTTACTTTAATAAAAGTTTGTCGGAACCCGGGTTTTTCACCGCCAATCTCCAGGATGATGCGGTTGGCATAGGGAGAAGGGTCAGGTGCAATGAAATAGGCAAAGACAGCGATAAAAAAGGCAATAATGATAACGACCAGTCCGGCTAAGGCGCCCTTATTCTTTTTTAGCCTCCGCCATGCAGCGGCCTGGAATGACTGGTCATTGCTCATGCGGGGAAGATACTTATTTTACTTTTCTTCCTTTCCATTCATACCTGCCAAACTGTCCCAGCAAACCGGAGAAAATAGTATAAAAAATATGCAGTGGCTGAAAGAAGAAGAAATATTTCATCAGCGATTTTTTATTATAAAAGGCAGCAACGGATGAAACGAAAGGCCATTCTATGATTGTTTTAGCTATCCATAACCCGGTAAAGTAAAGCCAGTAATCATAACACCAAAAACCGGCTACCCATAAAACGAGAAAAGAAAGATTGAAAAGATATACGAGCAGCAATACCGCCACTATTTTTTTAGCATCATAATTTTTTGCTTTGCTGGCCCACCGTATTCGCTGATTAAAAAATGCTTTCCATGTTTTCATTGGCTCAGTAGCAACAATGGCATCCTTTGATCTCAGGTAATGTACCTGCTCCGGGTAACGGGTAGCTATTTTGTGCATCAGCAACATATCATCGCCGGAAGCAATAGTGTCTATGCCGTTAAAACCATTGACAGATTCATAGGCTTTTTTTTCATAAGCAAGGTTGGCGCCATTGCACATGGAGTGTATGCGTTTGTGCACAGCACCTG
Organism: uncultured Chitinophaga sp.; assembly: GCA_964409055.1. Classification (GTDB taxonomy): domain Bacteria; phylum Bacteroidota; class Bacteroidia; order Chitinophagales; family Chitinophagaceae; genus JJ008. Next base: position 4,263 of record CAYPBW010000095.1, read on the forward strand.
CTGTAATGCCCTGCAACACCAGGAAATCAAGTGCCTGGAAAATTTGCAGCATCGATGTATCATTGGTGAGAACAACAGGCGCAGCAATAAAAGCAGCATTGTTTTCTTCCTGGCAGGCTGCAATTGTTTTCAACCAGTTGGCAGGAGGTATACAATCAGCATCGGTTGTTACAATTAGTTCACCACCGGCAGTTACAATTCCTTTTTCTATCGCTTTCTTTTTGTAAGAATTGATCCCGTCTTCCTCCAGGCGGATAAGTTTTACAAAAGAAAAACCCTGGGCAATTGTTGCTGTTGAATCTGTTGAGTGATCGTCAACTACAATCACTTCAAATTGGCCTGCCGGGTAAGTTTGTTTTTCGAGAGCGGCTAATAAGGAGCCAATATGCTGTTCTTCATTCCTTGCAGGGATGATAACGCTGATAGTGACAGAGGGAGTTGTACGGGTTGCAGTAAAATCCGGTACAGATTTCCAGGCCGACCAATAATATAGGATCAGGATGCTATAAGCTATGAATAATACCAGTATGACAGCGGGAAATACCATGCAGAGGAACAAAACTAATCATTCATAGAGCGCAGGGAGAATTTCCCGGGCATGTTTTTCATGCAATACCTGGTGGCCGGAATGAATAATGTTGATATCGCAGTGGCCTTCAATTCCGCTTCTGAACTTTTCACCAACAGAAGAAAGTATGATACGGTCATGAATACCATAAACCAGCCGGGTAGCTGTCTGCTGCTCCTTTATTTGAGTTTTAATATTGCTTAAATGCGGTTTTATCTTTCGCAGGGTGGTCCATCGCTGGTAAAGTAATTGCCTTACCTGTTTATCATTGATATAATGTTTTACAAATTTGAAGATGCTTGCATTAACCAGTTTCAGTGTGTTCATCAGTTGCAATAAACCAAAGAACCAGCCGGGGTGCTTCATGGTAAAGGCAAAGAATTTGTTTCCCATCCATGTTTGTGTAGAAAGCCAGTACCAGAAGTTAACTTTTAATCCATCAGGCGCCAGCAGGATGAGCTTCTCTATTTTTTTTTGTGGAAGGGCTTCATATAAAGAAAGTGCCATTCTGCCGCCCAGGCTGAAACCCATTAATGTCAGGGGTAGAGTGGTGGTGCCTGTTACGGACAAACTGATCGTTTCCAGGTCTTCCATAGTGAAGTCAAGGCCTTCTTTCCAATCCGTTTTTCCGTGGAAAGGAAGGTCAATGGCGTAAAAACTAAATTGAGTACCAGCATATTTGGCCAAAAAGGAGAAACTTTCTGCTGTTTCACCATATCCATGAAAACAAATCACCGGCCTTTCTCCGCTACCAAACCGGTAGTAGTTAATACGGGAGTTTTTGTATGTAAGGATTCTCTGTTCCAGGGTAGTTTTTTAGGAAAATTAAAATTGGAGTAATCAAATATAGTGTTATTTTTGGATAGTTGTATAAACAACTATATGCCAAACAACCAATTTAAAAGAGGAGAGCTTTACAGTTTCATTACGGGTAAAGCTTCAACCGCCATAGCAAGGAGGCTGCAGAAGAAATTCAACGCAGCGGGTTTGCAGATCACTATTGAGCAATGGAGTGTATTGTATCATCTCTGGAAACAGGAAGGGATCAGTCAGCAGGAATTATGTAATGCTACTTTTCGGGACAAGCCAAGCATAACCCGCCTGGTGGATAACCTTGAAAAGCTGAACCTGGTAAAAAGGGTGGCTTCAGATAATGACAGGAGGATAAACCTGATATATCTGACGAGGCAGGCGCAAAAATTGCAGGAGGAGGCGATGACCCTGGCAGAAGAAACATTGAATGAGGCGCTGGAAACAGTTCCGCCGGATAAAGTGGATGTATGTAAAGAAGTGTTACAAATCGTTTACGATAACCTGAAATAACTAACGATATACATTAAACCCAAAAATTTTTACCATGAGTACCGCAGCAGCAGCAAAAACAGTATTAAAAGGTGGCGAATGGCTGATCAGGGAATCCTCACCTGAGGATACATTCACACCGGAAAATTTTTCAGAGGAGCAACTGATGATCCGGGATATGTGTAACCAGTTCCTCGATGCAGAGATATTCCCGATCCTCGACCCGATTGATAACCTGGAACCCGGTTTGATGAAAAGCCTGTTAACAAAAGCCGGTGACCAGGGAATGTTGTCTGCTTCTTTTCCGGAAGAGTATGGCGGATTGGGGAAGGATTTTGTCACAGCCACCATCGTGAATGAGTACCTGGGTGCAGGCCACTCTTTTTCTGTGGCAATTGCTGCCCATACTGGTATCGGCACATTACCGATACTTTATTTTGGAACTCCTGAGCAAAAACAGAAATACATTCCCAAACTCATCACCGGCGAATGGGCCGGTGCCTATGGTCTTACCGAACCCAATAGCGGCAGTGATGCGTTAAGCGCCAAAACAACTGCAAAGCTCAGTGATGATGGTAAGTATTATATCCTGAACGGACAGAAATGCTGGATCACCAATGGCGGATTTGCGGATGTGTACACCGTGTTTGCTAAAGTAGACGGAAAAGAATTTACCGGCTTTATTGTAGAAAGAGGAACAGAAGGATTTACACAGGGGCCAGAAGAACATAAGATGGGAATCAAGGGCTCTTCTACAGTTCAGTTATATTTCCAGGACTGTAAAGTACCGGTTGAAAACCTGCTGGGTGAAATTGGTAAAGGACATAGGATCGCTTTCAACATTCTGAATATTGGCCGTTTGAAATTAGCAGCTGCTGCTATTGGTGGTTCCAAACGTTCCATTGGCAACTCTATCGAATATGCAAAAACCAGAGAGCAGTTTAAACAACCGATTGCCAGTTTCGGCGCTATCAAACACAAACTGGCGCAAATGGCCATACGGGTATTTGCCTGTGAAAGTGCTTTGTACAGAACTGCACAGTGGATAGGGGATAAAGAACATGAACTGTTAACGGCAGGAAAACCATTTGGGGATGCATTGCTGGGTGCTGCAGAAGAATTTGCTATTGAATGTGCCATGCTGAAAGTAGACGGAAGTGAAGTACTCGACTATGTGGTGGATGAAGGTGTGCAAATACACGGCGGTAATGGCTTCAGCGCTGAGTATAATGCTTCAAGAGCCTATCGTGACAGCCGCATTAACCGTATCTATGAAGGAACAAATGAGATCAACCGGCTGCTTACATTAGATATGACATTGAAGAGAGCAATGCAGGGCCGTTTGAACCTGATGGGCCCGGCGATGGAAGTGTCAAAAGAACTGATGAGCATTCCTGATTTCGGCACTACAGATGAAGCACCGTTTGCCAGCGAAAGAAAATTGATCGCCAACCTGAAGAAAGCCATCTTGCTTACAGCCGGAGCAGCTGTACAGAAGCTGATGATGAAAATTGAAAATGAACAGGAGGTACTGATGAACATTGCCGATATGGCTATTGAAACTTTTAACGCCGAAAGTACTTTACTCCGGGTAATGAAAATGGTTGATCTAAAAGGGGAAGCTGCCAGCCAACACCACCTGGACATGATGAGAACTTATCTGTATGATGCAGCGGATAAAGTAAACAAGTCCGGTAAAGATGCGGTTAACTCCTTTGCAGAAGGAGATGAGCAGCGGATGATATTAATGGGCCTGAAACGCTTTACCAAAGCAGAACCATTCAACACTAAAGAAGCAAGAAGAAGAGTCGCTGATAAACTGATTGCAGAAGGCAGGTATTGCTTCTAGTTCCAGTTGTCTTTATCAAAGTCTAGCATGGCTGTTCTTACCGGGGCAGCCATTTTTGTGTCCTTATAGACTTCTGATAGTTCCCGGCGGGTTATCTGTATTTCTTTTATTTTTTTAACCAGTTTTCTTTCATAAATAATTCCGGCACTCATCATAAGTGCTGATACGGTGGCCGCCATAAAATAAACAAGAAAAGTATCTGCTACATGCGGCGTTTTGAAAACATAATACATAATGTAAATCAGCCCAAAACATCCGTAAGCAAATAATAACGACCCTGCTATTAACGCCTTGCCGGTTGATTTACCATGCTCTACAGCCATTTTTGCATGCCGGACGAAGAAATGAAGGCACAATGCCGCAATCATAATAATGCCGGGTCCCAGGATGATGGTAATGCTGTCAACATTTAAGCCATTAAAAGCAACTACAATTATCTCAAATAAAACAAATGCGGCTGCCGTTATTTTTAATCTTTTTGAGAACTGGAAAGAAGGACTGAAATAAGTCAGGAAAAGCATCATCAGTGGCGCATCCAGTAAGTTGTTTATCAACCCCCAGTTATAAACGATTTGCTTACTCATGGGAATATAACCTTCGGTCATCAGGTTATAAATAAAAACCGATGAATAGTAAACAACTAAAGCAGGAAAGCTTTTATAATTATACAGCCGCAGGGCCAGTATCAGCGCTATGGGCAGAAAAAGGGCAAAGGATGAAACAAAGCCCATTACAGAATTCCAGGTCATAGTCTATTGGTTTTACAAGGATTGGATTGGGTGGCAAAGCCTGGTTGCAATGCCTTCTGCAAAATTAACGGGGGTTAAGGCCGAAAAGTGTTTTAAAATAATGGTTTATACGAAAATTCAGTAAAAGCGAAATGCTAATTCGTAATTCTACGGAAAATACGGTTGAGGGTTTTTATGTTATCTTTCTGTGATGATACGATTATCATTTTTTTTCGGACTGTTGATTGCTGTTCAGGGACTTTCGCAAACAACAGTTACCAACGTTCTTACAGGCAGGACAAACGGAAAACTGCCTTACCTCGAATATGGTTTAGGTTCAGATCGACTGGGGGGAGCGAAAATGACCTTTCTTGATACCGGTGTGGTAGTGAAAGTTGTAGACAGCACCATAGTCAATTACAGGGTACAGTTATCCAATAATCATTTTGCTTATTTGCCAAAAGCTAATTTTAAAAGAGACAGTTCTATAAGTATAAAGCCTTATTACCTGACCGGAAGCTGGCTGGTAAATGGTGATGATAAATATGATTATGTAAGCATAGCCCTTGATGAAAAACTACCTTATCGGAGTATGCAGCTCATCAATCCTTCCAAACTGTTGGTTGATATATTCGGCGCCACCAGCAATACTAACTGGATCACGCAGCGAACAAGTGCTAAGGAAGTAAAGAATGTTTATCATGAACAAATTGAGGACGATGTATTCCGGGTAATAATAGAGCTCAATCATGCACAGCACTGGGGGTATAGTATCTATTACCTGGGCAACAGGTTATTTATTAAAATAAAAAGACAGCCTGAGGAGTTGCAGGTTTCTAAAATGAAAATTGCGGTGGATGCGGGACATGGTGGTGATAACAGTGGCGCCAAAGGAATTACTTCGGGCATTTTGGAGAAACATTACACATTGATGATTGCAAAAGAAGTAGAGAAAATGCTGACACAAGCCGGTGCCACTGTTTTTATGACAAGAAAAGAGGATGTGTCAATGGGAATGACGGAAAGGATAGAAGTGCTCAAAAGTGAAGATCCCGATTTTTTGATAAGTATACACTTAAATTCGTCAGTCAGAGATAGTGTAAAAGGAGTGAGTACCTACTACCGCTATATCGGATTCAGACCATTGACCCAGTACATTCAAAAGGCCATGCTGGAAATGGGTATGGCTGATTTTGGCAATATTGGCAGTTTTAATTTTTCGCTGAGCGGACCTACAGATTATCCTAACTGTTTACTGGAAGTGGCCTTTCTCAGTAATAAAGAAGATGAAGCATTGATACTGGATACTGAATTTCACAAGGCAGTTGCTACACAAGTACTCTGCGGCATACAGGAATGGCTCAAAGCCTGTGAAAAAGATAAACCTTAATCTTCCGGCGGAAAGGGTTCGCCGCGGTGACAGGTTTTACAAGTGATGGTATTCAGGTATTCGGGTCTTTCTCCGGGCTGGTAAGGAAAATATCTTTGATTAATATCTATTGTCATCCGCATCATTTCCCTTGCTTTTTCTTTCCTGGGTTCAGCATCGGAAGCATAATCCATATCGCCGGGATAGACTTTTTTCTTCACATGGCAGAACTCGCATTTTACACCCAGCCCTTTATTATAGGTCTGCATGATGCTGTCCAGTTTTTCATCGCTGATATCTTTGGGCAGCACTTTCAGGTTTCTTTCTTTTTGCTGCGGCGCTTTCACGGCAGCAACGCCTGATATCACAAATGCAGTGAGCACCAGCAAAACCAAAAACTTATTTTTATAACGCATATTATTACTGACGTTTTTCTTTTTAATAAGGTGGCATTCTTTTTTAGTTGCGGAGCCATCGTTCAAAAAACTCCCAGGTTCTCAGCATCTGGTCAATACGCTGACGGTTATTGCCGCTGCGGGTCAGCTCATGAGTGGCATTAGGATGCCTTACGTATTCAACAGGCCTTCCCAGCACTTTCAGGCTTTTATATAGCATTTCACTTTGCACAAAACCGGTGCGCCGGTCATTGTCGCCATGAAAAATGATATAAGGCGTTTTAATATTTTGTACATAATTAATCGGCGATTCTCTTTCAAGTGTTGCCTTTGCAGCAGCATCCCAGGGGTAACCTCCAAAATAATTAGGTACTAATCGCCAGGCATTGCCTTCACCAAAAAAAGTGGGGAGGTCATAAACTCCTCTCTGGGAACAGGCTGCTGCAAAACGCTGGTCATGTGCAATGATCCAGGCCACCAGATAACCGGCATAGGATCCTCCCGTTACCAGCAGTTTGGAAGTATCGGCCCAGCCTTCAGCAATTGTTTTGTCCAGTGCAGTTAATACATCTTTGGTTGGCCCGGCTCCCCAGTCATTGATATTTCCCCTCAAAAAATTTATCCCATACCCGCCGCTGCCACGGGGGTTAGCATATACTACTCCATAGCCTTTGCTGCAGAAGAACTGGTATTCATGCCACATACTGCTTTCACCGGGTCCCCACATAGAAGAGGGGCCGCCGTGTATCTCCAGGAGCAACGGGTATTTCTTTCCCGGCTCGTAGTTGGATGGTTTCATCACCCA
>CAYPBW010000096.1:0-2608 GCA_964409055.1 uncultured Chitinophaga sp.
AGCACCCCAGGCCAGTAAGCCAATGAGTGCAGCAGCGGCAGCATAACGAAGTAAGCTTGCTGATCTTTTTTGTGCTGGCAGATTGGTCTCCTCGTCAAGCGCTGCTTCAATGTTTTGCCAAACAGCTGCAGGCGGAACGACGGAAGCTTTTTGCAGTTTGGCTGCCACAGCAGCTTCGGACCCCTTGCCGTCAAGGTCAGCGGCTATATTATTCCAGCAATAGGCAGGGGGAGCGATTTCAACCGCTTGTAATTTTTTGGGAAAATGGTGCTGCAGGGCTGAGCTGTCCAGCTCTTCTTGAATTTTTTCCCAGCAAAGGGCCGGGGGTTGTACTTCGTAATGGAGAATCTTATGTTGAAAACCGCTGTTCATGATTTTGTCTTTGCGCCTCTTTCCTTGTCAATAAAATTTCTGACCATATCCTGCAGTATCACCTTGGCCCTGGATAGCTGCGATTTGCTGGTGCCTTCGCTGATGCCCAGCATATCGGCAATTTCCTTGTGGGTGTATCCTTCCACCACATACATGTTGAAGACCGTACGGTAACCGGGAGACAATTCCTGGATGAGTGCCATGATATCTTTGGCTCCCAGTTCGTCCAGCACCGACGTGTACTTGCCTTCAATAGTGTTTTCTTCTTTTTCCGTAACGGGCATCAGGTATCTTTTGCGGCGGAAATGCTCAATGGCGGTATTCACAAATATTCTTCGGATCCATCCTTCAAAAGAGCCTTCGCCCCGGAAACTGTCTAACTTTTTAAAGACCTTGATGAAACCTTCCTGCAGAATATCTTCTGCTTCTTCGGCATTACCGGCATAGCGCAGGCAGACTGCATACATCCTGGGAGAAAAACGGCGGTAGAGCTCTTCCTGCATGCGCCGGTTGCCTTGCAGGCATCCATTAATGAGGTCGCTTTCGGGAATGATTTGGTTGCGTTCGGGTGTCAAAATCAGTGGTTTGTTGATAACTTATTCAAAAATGCTACCAGTTTTTCAGTTGCCTTTTTCCGATGGCTGAAACGGTTCTTTTCTTCGAGGCACATTTCAGCAAAAGTGCGGTCACTACCCTCCGGGATAAAGACCGGATCGTAGCCAAAGCCCATTTCGCCTCTTTTTCCCGTTATTATCTGTCCGTTGCAAATGCCTTCAAACAACGTTTCCTTTCCATCAATTAACAGGGATATAACAGTCCTGAACCGGGCCGAACGATCCTGCTTGCCGGCCAAATTACTCAAAAGCTTATCAATATTGGCATCAAAAGAACGGTGGCCGCCGGCATACCTGGCACTTTTCACACCCGGTTCACCATTGAGGGCGGCTACTTCGAGACCGGTATCCTCGCTGAAACAATTGGCCCCTGTCAGTTGATATATATAAGCCGATTTACCCGATGCATTGGCCTCCAGGGTATCATAAGGCTCGGGGATATCCGCCTCTATGCCGGCTTCTTTCAGTGTGATAATGTCCAGAGTTTGGCCCAGCACATTTCTTATTTCATCCACTTTGTGCTGGTTGTTGGTAGCAAATATCAGCGTCATGTGTTTATACATTAAAGAGCCTTTTCAGGCTTACCCATAATTTACTTTTTTCCAGTTTATCTTTTTCGATCTCTTCCAGTGACGGGGTAAAAAGAAAGGTATTGTGCTGAAATGCCTGCAACTGGTACTCGGGAAAATTGATGGGTAGTCTTATAGCAGCCGGTTCTACGCCCAGCAGTAATACCACCCTGCTGTTGAAATAACTCATGAGTTCTTTATAACCGGCTTCAGGGTAATGGAACCTGTTGATAACAGCTACATCAGCCAGGCTAAGTTTGCAGGCGCCAAGCACACCAGTTAAAAAATTCAGGTCATTGTCAGGTAAATAAACTGCATCTGAATTGCTGACGACAATTAAAATATTTTTTTCATTTGAGCCCAGCGATTTCCATTCGGGTGTTATGGCTTTATTACTGGTTATCACGGGTTTTTCTGAAGGCGCAGCCGTTTCCTTCGCCCCGGTATTTTGCACAGGTTCCACCAATACTGTTTTATAAAGTTCATTTATGACAGCAGCAGGTAATTTAATATGATTGAGGTCCATAAACGGGATGATAATTATTACAAATGAGTGTTAGTTTTTTTCGTTTCTTTGATCCGTCAAAAATAAAGTTTTATGGTGGCAGCTATGGATATTTCAATTCGCAAGGCAGAACGCAGTAAACTGCAGGATCTGAACCTGGAAAATCTCCCCTTTGGTAAATTTTTCTCCGACCACATGCTGGAAGCAGATTATGAAAACGGGGAATGGAAAAACATTGAGATCAAACCTTACCAGCCTTTGCTTCTGAGCCCATCGTTGGCGGCCCTTCATTATGGGCAGGCCATTTTTGAAGGCATTAAAGCGTATAAGGATAAAAATGGCGAGGCTTTTATTTTCCGCCCGTATGATAATTTCAAACGTTTTAATATTTCAGCGGAGCGAATGGCCATGCCACCCGTACCGGAAGAACTGTTCATGGACGGTATGCTTCAGTTAGTAGGACTGGACAGGAACTGGATACCTACACAGAAAGATCACTCTATGTATATCAGGCCGTTCATGTTCTCATCAGATGAAATGATCGGGGT
>CAYPBW010000096.1:2708-11041 GCA_964409055.1 uncultured Chitinophaga sp.
ATGAATGTTTTCTTCATCATTGGCAATACTGCCATTACGCCCAGCCTGGAGCCCGGTACTATTTTGCCGGGAGTAACCCGCCTGAGTGCCATTACTCTTTTGCAGGAAATGGGCTTTACGGTTGAAGAAAAAAATATCAGTATTGATGACCTGATCGATGCGTATAAAGCCGGCATTTTCTACGAAGCTTTTGGAACGGGTACAGCGGCCACTATTTCGTTCATTAAAGAATTACGCTACAAGGATTTTGTCATGCAATTTGATGTGGACCACTGGAGAACAGCACCAGCACTCAAACAATGGCTAACCGATATTCGTACCGGACACAAAGAAGACAAATACAACTGGATGCAGAAAGTTTAATAAAAAAAGAATACTTTTAAAGGGTCGCCATTGGCGACCCTTTTTTGTTAGTACCGCATCCTTATTAAAATTCCTGGTTAATTATTGCTTGTTCTTCTGAAAACATTAATGTTTAAAGCATGCAGCATGCTATAAAAGGGAAGCTTTTGTTGTTTTCCCTCTTGTATTTTATCAGCGGATGGTCGCAGTTTACACCTGTAACCGTAACCGGCTTCAACCAGGATGTCATTGCTGAAGCAGGACCCTCTTCTCTTGCCACGACTACAATTGCCATGGATGCAGCGGCTTCCAATAAAGTGATGTACACGGAAGCTTTCCGGGCATTTGCCGGCATAGGAGGCGGGGGACTTCCGGACAACGGTACCATTACATCCGTCGGCATGACATTTCAACTGGCTAATTATTCTGGCAATAATGCACTTTGTTTATTCCGGGGTCAATCGGGCAGCCTCGACCTGGCTACTCCGGCATCTTATGCCCGGCTTCTGATACTTTGCCTTGCTACAGAAGCAAATGTGGCTCCGGCAAATGCGCTGGTGAATATGAGCCTGACTTTTACTGATGGTACCACTGTACCCTACGTTACCAATGCTGGCATTGCAGATTGGTTTAATGGTACCACTAACCAGGTTCTAACTGGATTTGGGAGATGCAGCCGGGTGGCAGCTTCTCCCTGGGGAGCAGATGGTTTTCCATCCAACCCAAGGATGTACTATATAGAGATAACACTTAACTGTACCGATATTGCCAAACTGGTGCAGCGGATTAATATCAGTAATGTTACGGTGGCTGGCTCCAATGCACCGTTTCCCAATGAGGTTTTTCTGGCGGTTTCCGGTATCCCTTATTCCATTGCAGTGGCACCAGTTATTGTGCCCAGTGACTGCGATGGCCCCAACGGCAGTATTGCCCTTACTGTAACCGGAAGTTCTGCCCCCTATACGTATTCCTGGAATACAAGCCCGGTGCAAACAGGCGCCACTGCCACAGGCCTGGCACCCGGTAATTATACCTGTACTATAACAGATGCGAATGGCTGTGCTTCGACTTACAACGGAACAGTAACGCTGAACAATAACGCTGTTATTACCGCTACTGCCAGTCAGGCGGTATTATGTGCCGGCGGGAGTTCTACCTTGACAGCTACGGCCACTGCCGGAACGATGAGCAGCTGGACCTGGACACCCGGCACTGCTACAGGAACCAGTATTAATGTTTCACCGGCCAATACAACCACCTATACCGTTAATGCCACTAATGCAATCGGCTGCACCGCTTCGGCACAAGTAACAGTTACGGTGAATAATCTTCCTGCTGCGCCTGTTGTTCCTGGTGTGGCTGTTTGTCCCGGAGGTAATGCTACACTGGTGGTGCAGGGTCCCCAGGCTGGATATACGTATGAGTGGTATTCAACGGCTACCGGGGGAACGGTATTGGCAACCGGCACCAGCTATACTGTAACGAATGTAACAACTGCTGCAACTTATTATGTAGAGGCGGTCAGCGGTCCGGGGTGCAGAAGCAGCAGCAGGACGGCGGTGAATATTACACTTAGCCCGGTTCCTGCGGCACCGTCTGCCAATGCCGTCAGTGTCTGCAGCGGAAGTAATGCGCTGCTGCAGGTTCAAAATCCGCAGGCAGGATTTACCTATAACTGGTATAATGCAGCCACAGGCGGTACACCTGCAGGAACGGGAGTAAATTATTCCATAAACAACATAACGGCTGCCGCCACCTATTACGTGGAAGCAGTCAACTCTTCGGGATGTACCAGTACTGTAAGGACTGCTGTAAATATTTCACTTTTGCAACCCCTTATCGCACCTGTTGCCACACTTATTGATGCTACGTTTACTTCACTGACTTTTTCATGGAATGCAATACCCGGTGCTACAGGGTATGAAGTAACAACCAATGGAGGCGCTACTTACAGCTTGCCCAGTTCGGGAGCTACCGGCACTACCCATACCATTACCGGTCTGATGGGTAATACCACCATTACCTTCCAGGTAAGGGCCATAGGCGGGCAGTCATGCGAAACAAGTGCATGGTCTGTACCTGTCAGCGGAACTACGCTGAGCAGTAAAGAGATATTTGTGCCCAACGTATTCACACCGAATGGTGACGGGAAAAACGATATACTGTATGTGTACGGGAATTATGTTTCATCTGTTCAGTTCAGAGTGTTTAATCAATGGGGGCAGCTGATTTTTGTTTCCGATAATATCGGCAGGGGATGGGACGGAAAATATAACGGGCAGCAACAGCCGGTGGGAGTTTACGCCTATTCGCTTAAGGTAACCTTGCAGGACGGTACTATCATCAATAAAAAAGGATCTATCAGTTTAATTCGTTAGCTATTGAAAAGGCTTGTTACAACTTTCGGTTTATTTTTCGTCCTGCATGGGTCAGCTGTGGCCCAGGTTGATCCGCATTTTTCGCAGTATTATGCTTATCCGCTTTGGCTTAATCCCGGTTTAACCGGTGTAATGGATGGAGGCTACCGTTTTACTGCGATATACCGTAACCAGTGGAGTAATGTGATGACTCCCTTTACCACGATGGGTATTTCGGCTGATGCGGCCACGAATAAGAATCTGAACCTTGGGTTGAATTTTTTAAACCAGACTGCCGGGGAAGCAGGTTATCAATACCTGAATGCTTATGCCAGCGCCGCTTATAGCGGGGTAAAATTTGGAAAAGATAACAGCCAGCAAATTGTCATTGGTATACAGGCAGGGTTACTCAGCAGAAGATTTGATGCGGCCAAATTTCAGTTTGGTGACCAGTGGAACCCGGTAACGGGTTTTGATCCCAGTGTTGCCAGTGCGGATATGTTGAGTAAAACATCTTCTTCTGTTTTTGATGCAGGGGCAGGGATTGCTTATGTAGATGGTTCGGCTGAAAAAAAGGCAACTATTTTTGCCGGCGTAAGCGCTATGCACCTGACCAGGCCACAGGACCCGTTTGTAGCAGTTGGTGTTAAGCAAACACTTCCTTTGCGTATGACGGTGCATGCCGGTCTACGCCTTGCTGTAACAGAATTATTTAACCTGACACCTCATGGGCTTTATATGAAACAGGGGAATGCCAGTGAGAAAATGGCCGGAATTCTTGGAAGCTATCTTGTTGGTGAAAATACTTCTCTTTTCCTGGGAACCAATTACCGGTTTGAAGATGCCATTATAGTATTGACAGGGGTAGAGTATGGCAGTTGGCGATTGGGCATCAGTTATGACCTGACCAGTTCAGACCTTGGTAAAGCTGTGCCGGGCACCAATAGTCTTGAACTTTCGCTGACCTATACTAGCCGAAAGAGCGGAAAACCATTGCGTTATCTTTCATGTCCCCGATTTTGACAGTTGAAAATGAGATTAATGGGTACCCTAAACTTATACAGGCGAAATTTGGAAAAAGCACCCTTTATTTTTGGATATTAAGCCCTGCCCAATTACCTTTGCCGTCCCAAAAATAAGGGTCAAGAATGCCTACAATTCAACAATTAGTAAGAAAAGGAAGAGAAATTATCAGGGCTAAGAGTAAATCCAGGGCCCTGGATCAGTGCCCTCAGCGCCGTGGCGTATGTACAAGGGTATATACCACAACCCCTAAGAAGCCGAACTCAGCGTTGCGTAAAGTAGCCAAAGTTCGTCTGACCAATAAAGTAGAGGTGATTGCCTATATCCCCGGAGAAGGTCACAACCTGCAGGAGCACTCTATTGTACTGATCCGTGGCGGAAGGGTAAAAGATCTTCCGGGTGTTCGTTATCATATTGTTCGTGGATCACTGGATACAGCCGGTGTGAAGGACAGGAAGAAGAGCCGATCTAAGTATGGTACTAAGAAAGAAAAGGCTAAAAAATAATTTCAATCATATTTTGTACTGAGTAAAGTTTTAATACTTGAAGAAATTCAGCTACAGCAGATACTTTAAAAATTAACATTCATGCGTAAAGCACAAGCAAAGAAACTCCCTTTAGCACCCGATCCAAAGTTTAACGATAAACTGGTTACACGTTTTGTCAACAACCTGATGTGGGAAGGAAAGAAAAGCGGAGCGTTTACTATTTTCTATGATGCACTGGATAAAGTAGCCAAGTTTACAAACGAAGATGGTTATGAAGTGTGGAAAAAGGCCCTGGCCAATGTAACCCCTGCTGTTGAGGTGCGCAGCCGTCGTATCGGTGGTGCAACTTTCCAGATACCTTCTGAGGTTCGGCCTGACAGGAAAATATCTCTCAGCATCAAGTGGCTGATCCGCTATAGCCGTGAAAGAAACGGACGCAGCATGGCTGATAAGCTTGCCAACGAGATCGTAGCTGCCAGCAAGGGTGAAGGTGCTGCATTCAAGAAAAAAGAAGATACACACCGTATGGCTGAGGCTAACAAAGCTTTTGCTCACTTTAAGGTGTAAACGATTTCAGTACAACTGCATAAGGCCATTCGTTTAACGGATGGCTTTTTTTATTTGGTACATAAAATTATTTTGGACCTGAAAGCTGTAAAATAAAACTGCGAGACCATAAGTCTCGCAGCGCTTAATTCTTATCTTTTTTAAATTTGATGTTATCAACCCAGTTTCTTCTTCAGGTTTTCATTGATGGCTTCCAAAAACTCTTCGGTGTACAGGTAATGTTCTCCATGATTTACTTTATTACCATGAATACAAACAGCCAGGTCTTTGGTCATTTTTCCCTGTTCTACTGTTTCGATGCAAACCGCTTCCAGTGCATTACTGAAATCAATAAGCGGCTGGTTACCGTCCAATTTGCCACGGAATGCTAATCCTCTTGTCCAGGCAAATATACTGGCGATAGGATTTGTAGAAGTAGGTTTCCCTGCCTGGTGATCCCGGTAGTGACGGGTAACAGTACCATGTGCAGCTTCTGCTTCCATCGTTTTACCATCGGGTGTAATCAAAACAGAAGTCATTAGCCCGAGGGATCCAAATCCCTGGGCTACCGTATCACTTTGTACATCGCCGTCATAGTTTTTACAGGCCCACACAAAATTACCATTCCATTTTAACGCACTGGCTACCATATCATCAATCAGCCTATGCTCATAGATGATACCTGCAGTATCAAACTGTGCTTTGAATTCATTTTGATAGATTTCTTCAAAAATATCTTTAAAGCGGCCATCATATTTTTTAAGTATAGTGTTTTTGGTAGAGAGATAAAGCGGCCATTTTTTACTAAGCGCCATATTAAAGCAGCTTCTTGCAAATCCTTTGATGCTTTCATCTGTGTTGTACATGGTCAGGGCCACACCATCACCCTTAAAATTGAATACTTCAAACGTTTGTGGTTCTCCGCCACCTTCTGGTGTAAAGGTCATTGTAAGCTTTCCTTTCCCCTTAATAACTGTATCAGTAGCCCGGTATTGATCACCAAAAGCATGTCGGCCAACGATGATGGGTGCTGTCCAGTTGGTAACTAATCTTGGAACATTATTGATCACAATTGGCTCCCTGAAAACAGTTCCATCCAGGATATTTCGGATAGTACCATTGGGACTCTTCCACATCTGTTTCAGGTTAAATTCCTTTACCCTTGCTTCATCGGGGGTGATGGTGGCACATTTTATTCCAACTCCATATTGCTTGATAGCATTGGCGGCATCAACTGTTACCTGGTCGTCAGTTTTATCCCGGTATTCTATACCCAGGTCAAAATATTTGATATCCAGGTCGAGATAGGGAAGGATCAATTTGTCCTTAATAAATTTCCAGATAATCCGGGTCATTTCGTCCCCGTCAAGTTCCACTACCGGGTTGGCGACTTTAATTTTTTGAGACATGTGAGTTGTGTTTAGTATTTATTTTCAGAAAGTTGCAAAGCTACAATATTCCTATATGTGACGAAGATCACTTTTTTATCTCCTTAAATTCAGGAGTTTTGGCACCAAAGAATTTTGCCAGGGCTTGATTTAAATCAATATAATTAATCGTACCTTTTACCTGAATTAGTAGCATGGAATCGCTCCAATTATTAAAAGAATATCTCCGCAAGTTTATCGACCTGCCAGACGATGAGTTTAATTCAGTATTACTGCCCTTTATTAAGGTCCGGAAGTTTGACAAAAGGGAATTATTGACAAAAGCCGGTGAAACCGAGAATTACTTCAATTTTATCCTCAAAGGGCTTATCCGCAAGTATTACAAAAAGGGAAGAGATGAAATAAATACACAGATTTCTTTTGAAGGTCATATCATTCACAGCCAGGAATCTTTTCATAGCCGTAAGCCTTCAGAATATTTTATAGAAGCGATTGAACCCAGTGTTGTTGCTTCGATTACTTATGATGACCTTGAATCTGTTTTTGCCCGGACTCAAAAAATGGAGCATATGGGCAGGCTTGTTATTACACATACTATGATTCTTAAGGATCGCTGGCAAATGCAATTAGTTAAAATGACACCAAGGGAAAGGTTCATCAATTTTGTAACCCGTAACCCCGAATTGATGCAAAGAGTACCACAAAAATACCTGGCCTCTTACCTGAATATTAAGCCTGAAACATTCAGCCGTTTTAAACATTTGCTGAGAAATCATCACCGTTCCTCACCCGTCTGATCGTTAACCAAGACCCACATCCAGCATCATCATTACCAGGAAGCCGCCTATAAATCCAAGCACTGACCTGTCAGTATATTTGTCTCTTTGTGTTTCGGGAATCACTTCCTCCACAACCACAAATATCATGGCACCTGCGGCAAAAGCGAGGGCAAATGGCAATACTGGTTGCATGTAGATTACTGCAATAGCTCCAATAACACCGGCAATGGGTTCTACAATCGCTGATAACTGGCCATACCAAAAACTTTTTCTCCGGCTGACACCGTGTCTTCGTAACGGCATGGCAACGGCAATACCTTCGGGGAAATTTTGAATGCCAATACCAATGGCCAGGGCAATAGCACCGGATACAGAGGCATCTTCCATACCGATAGCTGCAGCACCGAACAGGACACCCACAGCTAACCCTTCGGGAATATTATGAAGCGTTATCGCCAAAATCAGCAAAGTGGTTTTATGCAGTTTGGTTTTAACACCTTCCGATTCTTCAACCCCAAAATTGATATGAAGGTGTGGGGTAAATTTATCCAGTACAAAAATGAATAGTGCACCTAATAAAAAGCCTACGGAAGCCGGCATCCAGCTAAGACCCGGGTACATTTTTTCCGACATTTCAATTGCCGGGTTGAGTAATGACCAGAAACTGGCGGCCACCATTACTCCCCCCGTAAAACCCAGCATAGGATCCAATACGCCCCTGCTTAATGTTTTAAAGAAAAAAACAAATGAAGCTCCCAGCGCTGTAACCAGCCAGGTAAATGTGGTAGCGATTAATGCAGACCACACCGGTCCGATTTCGACTAAGAATTTTTCCAATGCTTCCATACTAACTTATTTTAACGAAGATGTTTTCTGCTACCTGTTTACTAATAGTGAAAACAGGCTGTCGCCCGATCTTAATTTCCATGGAGTCGTCAAAATCAAATCGCCTCTTTATTTCCAGTTTTGTTCCAATGCTTATCTTTTTATGTTTAAGTAAGTCCAGTATTTCATTTGACTGATTGCTGACATGGCTCACTACTACTAATTTATTTGCGGGTAAGCTGGTAAGACATTGCTGTAAGTGTTTTTCAATTTTCCCGTTTACATCCGGGATTGGATCCCCATGAGGGTCAGTTTTAGGATAGCCAAGGAATTCATCCAGTTTTTCAATCAGCTTTTTGCTGCTGACATGCTCAAGGTCCTCAGCAACGGCATGTACTTCATCCCAGCTGAATTTTAATTTCTCTGCCAAAAAATATTCCCACAGGCGGTGACGACGGATTATTCCCAATGCCACTTTATTGCCTTCAGCACTAAGTCTGAAGCCCCTGTATGGCTGGTAATGAACCAGTTTCTTGGCTTTTAATTTTTTCATCATATCTGTAACAGAAGCCGGGCGGGTATTCA
>CAYPBW010000097.1:0-7488 GCA_964409055.1 uncultured Chitinophaga sp.
GGTAGTTGCGCAACTTATATTGCGTAAAGCTCATAGTATACACCAGGCTGAAATAGTCATCCGGCCATTTTAATTGTTTACCCAATGCAAGGGATAATCCTGTTGTCTTCAGGTAATTGGTATCGGACCTTGCCCGGTCTATTGTACCGGTAAAAGGATCGAATGCGTTGGAAAATTTACTGCTGTTGACACCGATAGTTAAAGAGTTTCTCTTTTTACCTCCCAACCATGGTTCAGTAAAGGAGAAGTTATAGGATCGGAAGGCACGGCCATTCGACTGCACCCTGAGACTAAGCTTTTGCCCGTCTCCGGTAGGAAGCGGATCCCAGGATGACTTCTTCCAGATATTACGGATAGAAAAGTTATTGAACGTTACACCCAGTGTACCCGTAAGACCGATACCACCGCCCCAACCGGCAGATAGTTCTAGTTGGTCAGATGATTTTTCTTCCAGTTTCCAGTTAATGTCCACTGTTCCGTCTTCTGCATTGGGAACAACACCGGGATCAATTGTTTCCTGGTTAAAGAATTGCAGGTTGGCCAATTCCCTTTGTGAACGAATCAGGTCAGTTCGACTAAATAACTCACCCGGAATCGTACGAAGTTCACGACGAATAACATAATCCTTTGTTTTCTCATTACCGGCAATGGTCACATTTTTGATCCTTGCCTGCGGACCTTCAGTAATTCTTATTTCGTAATCAATCGTATCATTATAAACAGCCGTCTCTACCGGTTCGGCACGGAAGAACAGGTAACCATCATCCATATAGTAACCGCTGATGTCGCCACCACCATCCTGTGAAGCTTCTTTTCCCAATCGTTTATTCAGGATGCTGATATTATATACATCACCTTTATTAATTCCCAGTATCACATTCAGCAGTGAATCAGAAAATTTGGAATTACCCTTCCAGGCAATATTGCCGAAATAATACTTGCGTCCCTCCTCTACTTTCAGGTCAATGTTCAGGTTTCCCTTTGGTGTGGTATACTGTGTATCACCTACAATCTGAGCATCCCGGTAGCCAAGGGAATTGTAATAATCAAGTACCTTCTCTTTATCCTCTTCGTATTTCTTTGCATCGAATTTTGCCCCGCTGAATAACTTAAACCGGAACCAGGGATCCAATAAACGTTTGGTTTTCGTTAATGAAAGAAAACCCCAGTCCTTTGTATACTGGCTAAATGAGTATTTCTTTTTCTGACCATAAGGGCTCTCTTCGTTGTCCGCTTTCAATGTAGCTTTTGACATTTCTTTGGTACCCTTCAATTGCTTCTTGAGACGAAGGCCATCCACATTTTCATTACCAAAAAACCCAATCTCGTTGATACGGACTTTCTTGCCTTTATCAACTGTAATCACCATCTGGTTAGAATTCACAAAGGACGAATCCGTAAACTCATCAATGGTCACCTTTACATTGCGGTAAGCTTTTTCTGTATAGTATTTGGTAACGATCTCATTAATGCTTCTGCGGGTATTTTCTGTAATGATGGTTTGTTTGGCCAACGATGCCCGGGTGGTCAGTTCCTCGGCGTCTGTTTTACTAATACCAACAAACTTGAAATTTCCCAACCTTGGTCTCTCCTGCACATTCACTTCTATCCAAACCTTATCTCCTTCTACCCGGGTAACGTATATCTGCACATTAGAAAAGAATTTTTGCCTCCACAGGTTGGCAATGGCTTTGGCAAAAATATCTGCGCCGGGATGAACGAATTTATCGCCGGGTAAAATGTTGGTAATAGAGCTGATGATGGAAGTATCAAGGTGTTTTACTCCTGTAATCTTTACATCTGCAATAGTGTATTCTTTTGGTACCTGGGCTTTTTCCCACTCAATAAGTTTTGGGTCTAATGAAGTAGGTTTTGTGGTATCCTCTTGTGCCTGTACAGAGAATACGGATACAACAGCAGCCGTCAATAATGCACAAAGCCTCGGTAGAAATCGTTGCATGTTTGAATGTTCTGGTCTTCTTCCCTGTAAGAAACAGGGTTTAATTTGTTTATTTTCTGTGACTTATAAAATAAGCCGCCAATTTAATCAGGCGGCAAATTAACGGTAAATATCGAAAGTGTTTGTTAAAAGAAACACCGGATAATAGCTATAGTAAAAGATTTTGACCCTATGATCAGGCTTTATCCTCCACGGTTACCTGTTCACTGGTTTTGCCAAACCTTCGCTCCCTGCCCTGGTAATCAATAATAGCCTCATAAAGGTTATCCTTTCTGAAGTCCGGCCAGCGAACATTGGTAAAGTACAATTCTGCGTATGCCAGCTGGTAAAGCAGGAAATTGCTGATTCTGTATTCGCCGCTGGTACGTATCATCAGTTCCGGATCAGGAAAATCGCTGGTACAGAGATAGTGCTGTAACGTATCCTGGTTAATCGCTTCTACTTTCAGCCGGCCATTTTTTACCTCGTAAGCAATATTTTTCACCGCATTTAACAACTCCCAGCGACCGCTATAGCTTAAAGCCATGATCAGGTTGAGGCCGGTATTCTTCCGGGTTATTTCCAATGCTTCATCCAGTTCTTTCTTTGCATAATCAGGAAGCATACTCATATCCCCGATTACATGCAACCTGATATTATTTTTATTCAGGCTTTCCACTTCTTTGCGGATAGTATTCACCAGAAGTTCCATCAAACCCACTACTTCATATTCGGGCCTGTCCCAGTTTTCTGTAGAAAATGCATAAAGTGTCAGGTATTCAACCCCCAGTTCGGCACAACCCTCTACAATGTTTCTAACACTTTCCACCCCATGAAAATGGCCAAACAGACGATCTTCGCCCTTTTCCTTGGCCCAGCGTCCATTGCCATCCATAATGATGGCAATATGCCGGGGCAATCTCTGTTTGTCAATTTGTTCTACCAGGGTGGACATACATTTTTTTAACGGGGCACAAAGTTACCATCGTTTGATCGTAAATACTAAAAAGAAATGCCCCCTCGGCGGGAGCATTTAATTAACTGGCTCAAGTTCAACAGTTACAATATTCTTAATTCCTTCCCCAAATGGCCACCCTTGATTTACCCCTGGCAAAACCTCTTGTTTCATACCAGAATTCAATCTTTGTCAGGTGCCGGAGGCCTCCGTCCATATCGATCACCCGGCTTTCGCTACCCTGTGCAAAACGGTTACGCAAAGCTACTTCCTGCACACTACCATTATCAAAATGAATTTTCATATTATACATTTTCAAAGGGCCATCTGTAATTTTTAATTTAATCTGGCGAACATCATCTTTCCAGTTTCCAAAATGAATAACATCATGATCTACCCCAAAGCCAACATTCTTATCACCCAGAAAAAACCAGTCACCCGGCTTGCCGGCAGATTCTTTACTGATAGTAGTAAAACTAAAAAGGGAAATAACAGAGAGCAGTAATAATGTTTTTGTCAGGCGCATAAAGTTTATTTTAATGGTTATGAATTGAAGTTACAGACAGTAAAACAAGTTATCGGTTTAACTGAGCCACTAAATAACATCAATAAACAATAATGCTACTAACCCCAAAGGGTGATTTTCACCTTTAATTAGCTGTCGGGCATTTATACGATTGCAAATTGAAGGTCAGATGAATCATTGCTGTTACATACTGATCTTTCTGCTTACTATTTCCTCTTTGGCGACCGGGAATACCGATGGGTGTTCCCAGTTCATAAGAACGGTCGCTTAGTAACAAGCCATTTGAAGTGCTTCCATCCGGGTTGGCAGGAAACAAGGAAGATTCTACATAAGTAGTACTTACATCATCAATATAGTCTGTATTGGTAATACGATGCAGTACTTCAACGCCGATATTGATGCGATCGTTGAGAGCATATTTGATACCTCCTCCGATCGGGAAACAAAGCGCCATGGATTTGTAAGGCTTCCTGTCGGGATAAAGTGTACTGCCCTGGCCTTCTGTATTCAATGGTCGCAGGGGTATTTTCTCGCCTCTCAAATAGGCATAAGGATCGTAGTTAAAAACACCGGCTCCAAAAGTGATATAAGGTGTAAAACTGTATTGTGGTTCGCCGGGCATAAAGCGAAAGAAGTTAAAGTCACCCTGCAGTGTCAGTTCCCATACCTTGGTATTAAAACTGAGGTTGCGGCTGAACATGTACTTGTTGTGGGTATTATACCGGTCAGAATATCCTAATTGCGCAAAACTGGCTCCCACTCTTACGGCTATATAATTACCCAGGTTTTTACGAAAAAAAACTGTGCCTGCCATTTTAACCCTGTTCAGGCGGGCCCGGGTATTCAGGTCTCCAAAATAATGACCTGCACCCACGCCAACACCAAATTCACCTTCCTGAACGACAGACTCTTGTGCCTGAAGGCTGCCTGTATTTATCAGTGCGATTCCAGCTATAAAGACTGCAATAATTTTCTTCATAAGTCGAAAAATATGGTCGGAATAAATAGAACGCTAAAAGTAGCTATTTTCTTTTATTGGAGGTCATTTTAGTTTCGTTTATCCAGCCCCCAGGTAAGCTTATTCCGAAGGGTTTGCAGAAAATTATTTTCACTCAGCCGTACCAGGTGTACATCAAAACTCTCCTTCCTGACGGCCAATTGCACATTCTTGCTCACAATTTCCCGCCGGGCATCCAGGGCGCAAATGATCTGGTCAGACCGGCTTTCTATTTCAAATGAAATAACATTATTATCCGGAACGACTATCGGCCGCACATTGAGGTTATGAGGCGCTACCGGGGTAATGACAAAGCTGCCCGAATCAGGAAATACGATCGGGCCATTACAGCTAAGTGAATAGCCGGTACTTCCGGTGGGGGTTGCCACCAGTAATCCATCGGCCCAATAGGTATTAAGGAATTCCCCGTTCAGGTAGGTGTGTATCTTGATCATGGATGCCACATCTCTTTTATGGATGGAAAATTCATTCAGTGCATACGGTACATTGCCAAACATGGGAATACTGGCGTCTACATGAATTAATGTGCGGTTGTCCACAACATAGGTTCTGTTTGCAATAGCCTTCACCGCTACTTGTACATGCTCCCTGCCAATACTGGCCAGGAACCCAAGGCGGCCGAAGTTGATGCCCATTATAGCAACCGGTTTACCTTTTACCATCGTAATGGTATCTAATAAAGTACCATCGCCACCAAGACTGATAATAAACTCTGTTTCTTCCGTAAGGTCGTCTGCGTCAGAAAATATAGTAGTGGCGGCGGGGAGATCTATTTTATTCTTTATCTGTTCAAAAAAATCCTGGTAGATAACCGGTTCTATTTTCTGAACCGCCAGCTCATTAAAAAATAATTGAACATCTTTCTTTTGTTCATCTTCGAAAACCCTGCTGTAAACGGCTGCTTTCATGAATTAAAATATGGTCTTGCGGTGTATAAATAGGCCGCTTTGGCCCAACTGGTTAAAACTATATTCAAAGCGGAATGTAACATCGTAAAAAGTCAATATATCGATACCAAACCCTCCGGAATAAAGCATTTTATTACTCAGCAGGTTATCGCCGGGCTGGGGGTTATAAACATATCCTG
Organism: uncultured Chitinophaga sp.; assembly: GCA_964409055.1. GTDB lineage: Bacteria > Bacteroidota > Bacteroidia > Chitinophagales > Chitinophagaceae > JJ008. The sequence goes on from CAYPBW010000097.1 coordinate 5,526, forward strand.
TATTGCCATATAATTTGGCAAATATGCGAACGGGTATGCGTTCTGCCCTCTTACCTTTAATGTTTGGTGTTTTGATATTAAAATTCAGTATTTCCCTTGTGAATGTAGTTTTAATATAACCTCCGGCCACTCCATCAATTACATAATATTCATAGCCCTGCATAAACACATCTCCATAACCGAGAAACCGCTGATTAAAATAGGGCTGTTTGAAAGGTAATTTCAAACCACCATACACATTCAGGTTAAAAAATGTTTTGGGTGAAAAATGCCAGCTGCCTGATCCTTTTAAATGCAACTGCCATAAATTGATCGTGTTATTAAAGCCTTTCTTCCCGACGGATACCATCGCTGCATAGCCCTTTGTCGGATAGGGTATGTAATCAAGGTCATAATAAACCATCGTATAATACAACTCGGGAAAATGTATACTGTTTCTTCCCGATTTGAAATAAGAAGGATTTAATGCTACGATAGTGTCACCTACCTCTTCTTTTATGTATCCAATACCAAAACTGTGACGGGTTTTTATTGCCCTGCGATAAGTAAGTTCTGCGGAGGAATTAACAAAACTGCGGACATAGTTTTCATTGTCTTTTAAAAAAACCTGTTTATCCTTAATCGTATTATAGTTTACTTCCCTGTTTTTCCCTGCTGCAAAGGAAACTTTCATGCCCCACTTCAATGCTTTATCAATATACAGCCTGTCATAACTAAAAGAAACCTGCTTTGTATAACCGTTGATCAGCCACAGTCTTAGTTTGTCATTTCGTCCGCTGGCATTATTATATAATAGCTTTACACCATAATTCACCCGGCTCAGGCTGGCCTTTTGCTCAACAATCCACTGGTTCAGGTTCCTGTCAACAGGCTTTAAATACGGTAAGGGAAACAAGTACCACCGTTCCCTGACTGCAACGGAAACATTCACCTTATCACCTTCAAAGTTTTGTGCCGCCACCACTACTGTGTGAAAGAGGGTTGTATTCATCAGTTGCTTACGGGCATCCTCAAACTTTTTTACGAGGTCCTGCAGCTTATATTCTTCACCCGAACGGAAAGGAATTTCCCGCAGTATGATAAAATCCTTTGTCTTTTTATTGCCAGAGATAATGATGTTGCCAATAGTGAAGGCAGCAGCATCTTTTTCCCCTGTTATCACTGTAGTGTCTGCCTGTATTGATTGATCAGTAAATTGCTGTGCAGGCAGGTGGCAGCACCAGCATAGGGCAACTATGAGTAAGGGACGATATTTCCTGACCTGCAACATGACCATAAATGGACGGAGGTAGCTAAATTAACCAGTTTTATCCGCTTTTCTTAGCGAAATCAATCAGATCCGAAGGTAATTCATCAGGTTATCGTAATTGCTGCGCAGTTCGTTGGTATACAACTCCTCTCCAAAAAAATATTTTACGTTGTAATCATAACGCTGAAAAGTAGCAATGATATCTGAGACTTCCGGCTTGTTGATACGGATAGTGACTTGCATCATGCCTGATTCAACATCATTAGAAGTGTTAAGCTGGGTAATCTGTGCATCATTGGTTTCTACCAGTTTGCTGATCTCATTGAATGAATACTGGTTGCTTGGAATTTCCAGTACAATCAATGCGCCGGGTTCATTTAAACTCATAAAGCCGGACGCATACTTAAGCAAGTCATTATACACCACCGTACCGGTGAGTTCGTTATCATCATTCACCAGCGGCACTACACTCAACCCGTTTTCCGCAGCTATTTGTAAAGCCTTCAAAAAGTGTTCATTTGTTTTTACAGAAATACCGGAGAATGACTGCTGAAGCTCTTCCAGGGGTGAATTATCATTATCCGCCTGCATCAGGTCCTCTTCACTCACCAGCCCGATATATTTTTCTCCCTGTACTATAGGTAAGTGAGTAACATGGTTATCATTCATTAGTTGCAAAGCCTGGTACACCTTGTCATGAAGGTGCAGGTAAGG
>CAYPBW010000097.1:7588-10882 GCA_964409055.1 uncultured Chitinophaga sp.
GCTGTATTAGGATCGTAAAAAGTCAGCTCTGTTTTCCGTTTGATATATTCATAATCACCCCGCTTGGGATAACTGTCACCCATTCCATTTTCAAACAGACCAGAACTGCCGGTAAGAATCAGCGATTTGATGCGTTCCGGGTGCTTCAATGTATGCACAAGGGCCACATGGCCACCTAACGAATTCCCAAGCAGGTGAACATCTTTAAGATCCCTTGCTTCCAGGAATTTGTGAACAAACTTGGCAAGCCCACCAACGGATGTATGCAGAATATCCATCTCCAGCAGAGGAAGCATCGGTACAATAACCCTGTTATGCTGCCGGAAATACTGAATCAGGCTTGAAAAATTGCTCAATGCCCCAAACAGGCCATGCAAAAGCACCAACGGCTCGCCATTGCCTTCTTCAATAAATTTGAACTTATCTTGTTGTTTGATTTCGAACTCCATGAGCAGTCAATCTAATCTTAAACCCGGTTGCTAAAATAGTCGTTTTGCCGCAAAAAATCGGCGATTTAAACCCTAACACAGGCCTGATACAAGCAAATATAGGGGCAAGTGACGGGTTTTAAATATTCATTACGGCCGACTTGCATTTTCCCGCATCAATTATTATACAAAAGCTGCATATATCTACGCTTTAAAGGCCTGAAATACCAGATTAAAATACCAAGGAAAGTGATAAGGCTGAAAAATATCCAGTTGTTACGGAATACAAATGCAATGGCAGCCATAACCAGTATCAGCCTCAGCACTTCAAGATAAAAGATCCATCGCCGCTGGTCCAAAATAGCGCCACTGTTGATCAGGCTAATGATGATAAATGCAGATAAAATAAATAGCTGTGTTGCCTGCATATAATGCTCAAATAAAGTAAGTATAAAAAGTAAACTAATCGAAAATACCGTTTGGGCAGTTACATACTGGCGCATTGCCATCGTTGGCTTACGCAAGGGTTGTACATTCAAAAATTTCCTCTCCAGTACCGGACGAAACCTGGGATCAAGGTCATCGGGCCTGCCAAACAATACTTTTAATTTAGCTTTTACCCCTGTTGCATATTTAAAGTTCATAAACAGTTCCAGCCAAAAATGAAAATGCTGCCACAGGAAGCTATGGCTTTTTAACGAAGCCGTTAATCCATAAACCGTTGTCACCTCTTTTTTGGCTTCCGCAAATGTGCCGAATAACTTATCCCAGATAATCAGCATGTCGCCGTAATTCTTATCCAGGTATTCAGGATTGGAAGCATGGTGTACACCATGATGAGTAGGTGTTACAAAAACATATTCCAGCCAACCCAGCCTGCCGATTGTTTGGGTATGAGTAAAAAAAGGATAGAGTCCATGGATCAGCAAAAATGTTGAAACCATTACAGCCGGAAAACCAATGAGCGGCAACACAGACCAGAATACACATCTTACCACTGCCTGGAAAATGGTAATGCGGGCCGAAACAGTGTAATTAAAATCATCGCTTTGGTGATGGACCACATGTACTGCCCATCCGATATTGACCATATGGCCGAAACGATGATACCAATACCACACAAAGTCGGTTAATAGAAAAAGCAAGACCCATGTGCCAATGCCTGCCCGGATATCTACTATACCCCAATGCTTTTGGATATAATCAAAAATGTAAAAAAAGAAGCCTGTTGTAAAAACATCTGTCAGTCTTTCGGCAATACCCACATTCAGATTGGCCACCGATTCTGCATACTGGTAAAAATTCCTTCCTTTTCTCCTGGTGTACCAATACTCCCACCCGATAAAAAAAAGAAAAAAAGGGATGGCTAAGGCCATGTAGTTAAAATGCATGGAAAATTCTTTTAGTCTATAATTTTAGTAGACTTATCAAAAATAAAGTATTGCTGTGAGAGAAACAGCCCGAAATGTTATTTATTTGGAAATATTATCAGCCACCCCGCCGAAGAAGGCACTCAATTCATCAAACATATCTTTGAAGAAAGGCACAACAGACCCTAAACCATCAATCACTTTCGGCCCCCAGGGCTGAACGTAAGAATAGGCAACAGACTTATCTATTGTTGCTGGTTGTATAAGCTTTATTTGCTCAGCATAAAAAAGAAGTACACTGAATACAATCGTGTAAATCGCAACGTATAAAAAAATACCTGCCAGCTTATTCAACCACCCCAGCATTACTACTTCCACCGCTTTCTCTATAGCATTGGCACCAAGTCGTATAAGAATCACTACCACTATGAAAACTATTGCAAACGCAATGACCGGCAACCACTCTTCGGATACCTTTACAGCTTCACCAATATACCCTGCCACTGCTGCAGAAAGTTTGACCGCAGCAGCCAAGCCTATAATTACAGAGACAAGGGAAAAAAGGCCTATAACAAGGCCCCGCTGATAACCTTTAATGATGGCCAATACCAATACAACAGCAAAAACAATATCAAGCAGCATGAAAAGGTTTTAGCTTAAACGTCAAAAAATACGTTATTGGAGATTACTTGTCTTAAAGTATCCTTAAACCGGGTAGCAAACTACTTTGAAAGTAATTCCTTTACCAAAGCAGAAATTGTCTTTCCGTCCGCTTTACCGGCCAGTTGTTTGGTGGCCACACCCATTACTTTACCCATATCAGCAGGAGAAGATGCTCCTGTTTCCGCAATGATTGCAGCCAATGCTGTTTTGATTTCTTCCGGGGAAAGTTGTTTGGGCAAAAACTTTTCTATCACGGCAATTTCCTCTTCTTCTTTTTTGGCCAGGTCAGGACGGTTTTGTTGCTGATAGATTTCGAGAGAGTCTTTTCTCGACTTAACCAGTTTTTGCAAAAGCTTTATTTCGTCTTCTTCTTTCAGCTCACCGCCGCCACCTTCAGAGGTTTTAGCCAATAATATCGCTGCCTTTACAGCACGAAGACTGCGCAAGGCTGCTTCATCTTTGGAAAGCATCGCAGCTTTTAATTCCGTCATGATCTTTTGCTCGAGACTCATACTATTCGTTTATAGATTGAAATTGTTCTTTTAGTTGCTGTGGTCGTAAGTCGGACCTCAGGCTTAAGACCCCTTTTTCTATGCTTTATTTTCCTTCAGTTGCTTTGCCCTGAATTTTTCATAAAACGATTTGGCAAAATCTTTCATTTCCGCCACATCTTCCTGGTACTTGGTGGCACGGCCATAGGTATCCGCCATCGTCATCAATGTCTGGTAAAAGAAATCAGCCATTTCATCTACCATCATATCTTTTGTCCAGAGGTCTATACGTAAGGCTGCCTTTTCAGCGCCATCCCAGAAGGAGATCATCATAGCCTTGGC
>CAYPBW010000098.1:0-10804 GCA_964409055.1 uncultured Chitinophaga sp.
GGCAATACTTTTTCGTAGCCGAAATAATTGGTGATGTATTTGGCAAATTCTCCCAGCAGATCGCTGTGAAAAGCACGGCTGGTCAATGTAAGCTTTTGTGCCTGGTCTGTCAGCGCCTCTGTAATTTTTGGGTGACAATGTCCCTGGTTTACGGCAGAGTAGCCACTCAGAAAATCGTAGTAACGTTTGCCATCCACATCCCATACATACGGGCCTTTACCGCGGTTAAGCACCACAGGAATAGGGTGATAGTTATGGGCACCGCTGTTTTCTTCCAGTTCCAGGTAGTATTGCGTTTTTTCAGTCATATTGATAAGCGTTTGCATACATTAAATTTTAGGGTTCAGGAATGTGAGAAGTAAGTTGATAGCGAGATAACCTTCCTGCAAGGAAGGCACAAAGGAATTAACCTCGATGATTGAGGAGATCAAGATTTTCCGAGAGGAATGATATGGTAATGCTGATTAGCATGAATGTGGCTGCAAGGTACAAAATACTGCTGAACTTTTAACTGATGTGTAATGTTAGCCGCTAAACCACTGAAATTTTGATTTTTAGTATTGGCAGGGTTTCAACACTTTGTACTTTAAAAGGAATTTATTGCATTTTGGCGTGAAATTTATTCTGTATTTCATTGCTTTTCTGTCCGGCAGGTTTCTGCAGCATTCCCCAAATCACAGTAACTATTCCCCTGAGTACATAACACCGCTGGTAGGCGTTTCTTTCAGCTCAATACGGCTCAGGTCAGGTACCAAAGGTTTAATGCGGTTCCAGCACCAGATGGTGATATTTTCTGCAGTAGGGTTTTCAAGGCCCTTGATATTATTTATTAGTGTATGATCCAGTTCGTCTACAATGGGTTTCACTACGTCTTTCAGTTCTTTAAAATCAATGATCCAGCCGGTATGTTCCCCGGGTGTGCCTTTAACATACACCCTCAGGTGATAAGTATGTCCGTGAATATTCTTGCATTTATGCCCTTCGGGAACATGAGGCAGAAAATGGGCCGCATCAAATGCAAACTCTTTGTAGATCTCCATACCACATCAAATTTGTTGCAAATGTAACGGTACAACCATTATCATTGGCTGACAGGGTGAAAACATTATTTTCCAGGTAATATTTTGACAAAATAACCTGGCGGGAATGAAAGTGATGGTATTTTGTTTTTTTCAAAAATTCCATATACCGTGCTGCCACTGCCGCTCATGGATGCATATAATGCCCCCTGTTGGTACAGGCTGTCTTTGATTTCAACTATTTCCCGGTATGCTTTAAAAACAGTCTTCTCAAAATCATTCTGCAGTTTGTATTTCCATTGACTGACAGGCTGCCTGAGTATTTCTTTGATTGAATATTCAGGCATAGCCGGAACGATACCTGAAAAAGCTATGCCGGTATTTATATGAATTCCGGGATTGATAAGTACTAAAGTATACCCGGAAAGATCCAGTTCAAATTCTTCCAGTTTTTCTCCCCGGCCTGTTGCATAGCAGGGTCTATTGATAATAAAAAAAGGACAGTCGCTGCCAAGTTCAGCTGCATAGAGCAAAAGCTGTTGCTCAGTCAGGTCAAGACCAGCTATTTCATTGATCATTTTCAAGGCAAAAGAGGCATTGGCACTTCCCCCACCAAGGCCGGCGCCAGCCGGAATCTCTTTGTGCAAATGGATCAGCATAGGGGGCAGAGAAGGAAAATCTTTTTGGAGCAACCTGTAGGCCCGGACACAAAGATTATTGACAGGTCTTCCCTCCACAGGCACACCGCTGGTACTTAAGTGTATGGCTGTTTTGGCATTCCTGTTCTCAATGATTTCCAATACATCCGTAAGGCCGATGGGGTAAAAGACAGTTTCCAGGTCATGGTAACCATCGCTGCGTTTACGCAGTATATGTAAGCCAAGATTGATTTTGCAATTGGGAAAACTGACCAAGGATCAAAAGGTTTTTCAGGTGAAATGGAATTAATAATGACAGCAGACTATTTGTTCTTTTTCCGGCTGTTAATCTCATCTCTTATGGCGATGGCACGGATATAATCTTCATTGTCCAGTACTTCATTCAGCAGGTTATTCAGTTCCTCCAGCGTCATGGTCTTCAGGTCTTCATGACCGGTAGGGCCATCTTCTTCTACCACTACTTCCTGCTTTGATTTTTTCTTTTTACTGCCGGTTCCGGTTTCTTCCATCAGGATGCCGGCACTTTCCAGGATGTTTTCATAGGTATAAATGGGACAACCAAAACGTACAGCCAGTGCAATCGCATCTGAAGTACGGGAATCAATTTCTACGGTGTCATTATCAGTAGAGCAAACGAGTTTGGAGTAGAAAATTCCTTCCTGCAGGTCGCAGATAATGATTTCATGCAGTTCTATAGCAAACGCATTCATGAAATTTTTCATCAGGTCGTGGGTAAGGGGGCGGCTGGGGGCCATTTTTTCCAAAGCAACAGCAATAGCCTGTGCTTCAAACCCGCCGATAACGATGGGCAGCCTTCTCAGTCCGTTCACTTCACCCAGCACCACAGCATAAGAATGGGTTTGTGTAATACTGTGGGATAGTGCTACAATTTCTAGTTCTATCTTCTTCATACCGGCCACGAATTTAAGCCATTAGCGTAAAATGACCTGATTTTAAACGATTAAAAAAGCATGATATTCCCGGGTGGATTATTTAGGCTTATACTGGCTTAAGTCGAAATAAGTTTCCATGTTTCCCGGCTCAATTTTGTAGGCCATGAAATAGGAATTTTCGTTGTCCGGGGATTTATTACGGTAGCCCAAAACGATTCGGTATCCAAGCACCATAGGTTGTATGTTCAGGAAATTATAATCTATGGTGCTGTTGAAATAGTGCTGGTTACTGACCAGGCAGGCAGCTTCGAAACTGGTACCGTCCTTCAATGTCATACTGCCTTTGTATTCAGGACAGGTAAAACCTATTACTGGTGCTGTTTTCCGGTAATTGAGCAACATAAATTCAGTACCGGCATTACGTTCATCCAGTTTTTCCGTTTTGTAAGTCTTATTTTTAGGATCAAGCGTCAATAAAGTACTATCGCTGAACCGGGCAATAAAATGTTGCTCAAATACCTGGTCGGCACGATAACCGGGAATGAACATCACGACTCCAATCTGTTTTTCACCAAAGATTACGAACATCGAATCTCTTTCTGAAGGATCATCCGAGGTAATGCGGTATTTAATGATGCCGGAAAATCTTCTGCTGGTATCAGGTTCAGGATCTGCCTGCTGGTAATCCACAACGGCGGGTTCTTTTTTATTCTTGCCCTTGCCTTTATCTTTTCCTTTTTTCTGCGCATCTGCGGTAATACAGGAAAAGAGTAAGAAGAAAAGAAGGGTGGTGGTCTTATTCATAGTCCAATGGTTTTTGCTCGCACAAATTGGCAATAAAAAACCACAAACGCAAGGGTTTGTGGTTTAGGTTTTTTTCAAAGGGAAATATTCTACACTACACCTTTCAGCTTCTTGATAGCAGCAGTCAATTTTGGAACTACCTCAAACGCATCACCCACAATGCCATAGTCGGCAGCTTTAAAGAAAGGCGCTTCAGGATCTTTATTGATTACCACGATCACCTTACTCCTGTTTACACCAGCAAGGTGCTGAATAGCTCCGGAGATACCAATAGCGATATACAGGTTGGGTGCAATGGCGAAACCGGTTTGTCCCACATGCTCATTGTGTGGACGCCAGTGTGCATCTGCAACAGGGCGGCTGCAGGCAGTGGCAGCATGCAATGTTTTGGCCAGTTCTTCCACCATGCCCCAGTTCTCGGGTCCTTTCATACCGCGGCCGGCGCTTACTACGATCTCAGCTTCTGTCAGCGGCACTTCACCACTGGCTTTGTTTACGGCAGTTACTTTTACTTTTCCTGCAGTAGCGGTAGTTGAGGCTGAAACCACTTCTGCACTTCCTTCACCGGCAATTGTTTGATAAGCATTCGGGTTCAGCGCAATGATCTTAACATCCGTGTTCACGGCAACATTAGCGTAAGCCTTGCCGGAGAAAACATTTTTCTTTACTACAAAACCATTGCTGGTATCAGGCAATGCCACTGCGCCGGAAACCAATCCTGCTTTTAAACGGACAGACAGGCGGGGAGCAATCGCTTTACCGCTGATGTTATTGGAGAATACGATCACTTTAGCGCCTGCTGCGGTGGCTACTTCAGCTATGGCTTTAGTGAAAACCTGTGCATCAAAATGATTGAGTGCATCTGCAGCTACATGGTGGATCCTTTTTACACCGTATTTTCCCAAAGCCGCCATGTCGTCGCTTACGGCACCGAGTACAATTCCTTCAGCGCTGGAACCCAGTTGCTCTGCTACTTTGGCGCCATATGTCATGGCTTCCAACGAAGATTTTTTTACATGGCCTTCAGCAGTGTCAATAAAAATTAAAACAGACATATAAAGAGTTTAGAGTTTGATGTTTGAAGTTAAAAGTGAATATCCCTTAAATGGCTTTTGCTTCTTCGTGTAACAGCCGAACCAGTTCTTCCACATTTTCTGCATCCACCAGTTTAACACCTGCCTTGGCAGGTGGCAAGCCAAAACCAGCCACAGATGTAAGTGCATCCACCGCCACAGGCTCCGCTACTTTCAGCGGTTTGGTACGGGCAGCCATAATGCCCCGCATATTGGGAATCCTTGCTTCAGCCATTCCTTTCTGGCAACTTACTACAGCAGGCAATTCCACCTCATTCACTTCTTCACCACCTTCGATTTCTCTCGTTACCGTCGCTTTTGTACCCGATAGTTCAAATTTTGTTGCTAATGATATATAGGGGAGGTCAAGCAGTTCTGCTACCATTCCGCCAATGGAGGATCCGTTATAGTCGATGGTTTCTTTGCCGGTAAAGATGAGGTCATAACCCCCTTGTTTGGCCACTTCGGCAATTTGCGAAGCAATATAATAACTGTCGTGGCTGTCAGCATTCACCCGGATAGCTTCATCACCGCCCAGGGCCAATGCCTTGCGGATGATAGGTTCTGCATCTGCAGCACCCACCGTTACTAAATGTATAACAGCGGAGGCATCAGCTTCTTTCAGTTCGATGGCCCGAACCAGTGAATACCATTCATCATATGGATTGATGATCCATTGCACACCATTCACATCGAATTTCGTGTTGTTATCGGTGAAGGCTATTTTTGCCGTTGTGTCCGGCGTTTTACTGATACAAACGAGGATCTTCATTGCGTTTTGTTTAGATCGTTAGAAGGATAGTTGTTTATGCAACTAAAGCAAAGATAGGGAAGGGAGCTTAATAAAATCACATAACTAATTAAGATTTTTTACAGTGGACAGGATAGCCAAGCTGAAAGAGTTTTTGATAGCCAACCCAGCAGATAGTTTTGTGCAGCATGCACTTGCGCTGGAGTACATAAAACTGGGTGATGATGAAGGGGCCCGCCGTTTATTTGAAGAAATCTTAAACAGGGAACCAGGATATATCGGCAGCTATTATCACCTGGGCAAACTGCTGGAACGAAATGAAAAAACCGAAGAGGCTGTCAAAGTGTATGAAAAAGGTATGGAAGAGGCAAAGAAAGCCGGAGACAATCATGCTTTCGGCGAATTGAGAGGAGCATACGAAGAACTAACTTTTTAGCATGAGCTTACTGCAACGATTTAAGGATAGTATCAAACAACAGCATCTTTTCTCACCAAAAGACAAACTGCTCCTTGCCGTCAGTGGCGGAGTGGATTCTGTGGTATTGTGTGAGCTCTGTCACCAGGCAGGATATGACTTTACTATTGCGCATTGTAATTTTCAGCTCAGGGGAGATGAAAGCGAAAGAGATGAGCAGTTTGTTAGAGATTTAGGAGAGAAATATAAGGTGGAGGTGAAAATTAAGCGGTTTGATACGGAACAATATGCTGCTGAACATAAGATTTCTATACAGGAAGCAGCAAGGGCTTTGCGATACGAATGGTTTGAGGAGTTAGTCGTTAGTCGGGAGTCGGGAGTAGGTAGTTTGGTGCTGAATGTCATTCTTACTGCTCATCATAAAGATGACAACATTGAAACCCTGCTGATGAATTTCTTCCGTGGTACGGGTTTGCACGGACTGACAGGAATTCCTGTTGCATATGGAGATATCAAAAGGCCGTTACTGAATTTTTACAAAGCAGAATTGTTACAGTTTGCCAAAGAATCCAAACTTGAATTTGTGGAAGACTCTTCCAATCTGTCCTCCAAATACACCCGGAACTTCTTTCGTAATGAGATCATTCCCGCCATCAGCAAAGTTTATCCGCAGGTAAAGGAAAACCTGGCTGATAATATTGAACGTTTTAAGGAAACAGAAAAACTCTATCGGCAAACAGTGGGGGAGTTGAAAAAAAAGATATGCAAAGAAAAAGGGGCAGAAGTACATATTCCTGTTCTTCAGTTGATGAAATACAATAACCGGGCACTCATTTACGAGATCATCCGGGATTATGGCTTTAATGAAAAGCAGGTGGATGAACTGATCAAACTGGCAGGCAGTGAATCGGGAAAGTTTATTGAGTCCCCGGGTTTACAATATCGCATCATCAAACACCGGCATTGGTTCATCATTAGTCCTGCCCAAAGTAGTTCGGCTGCCAATATTGTAATTGAAGCAAAAGATAAATCAGTTGGTTTTGAGAAGGGAATTCTCAGCTTTGAAATAACCAGCAACCAGCAACCAGCAACCAGCAACCACATTGCCTGTCTTGATGCCAAAGAAATAACTTTTCCCCTCCTGCTCCGTCCCTGGAAGACTGGTGATTACTTCTATCCGCTGGGCATGACCAAAAAGAAAAAGCTGTCCCGCTTTTTTATTGATCAGAAATTATCCAAAACCGAAAAAGAAAATACCTGGGTACTCGAAAGTAACAAACGGATCATTTGGATAGTAGGCTACCGCATAGACAACAGGTTTAAACTAACCGACCAGACAAAACAGGTATTGAAAATAACCTTAGAGACCTAAGCTGTATTTGATCTTCAGCCAGAATTGTTCTGCAGGCTGGTAATCTGATTTAAGAATGGCGGCCGCGGCAATAATAAAACCGATTCCAAACAGGGCTCCCCATATATGGGCAGAGTGGTTCACATTGTCTTTTGCCTGTTTTTCCAGGTAGGTGGAGGCGATGAGGTACAGGGGGCCGAATATATAACCCGGTATCACCGGCGGAATAAAGAAGAAACCAATCTTATTAGTCGGGTCGAACAGGATACCGGCAAACACTACTGCACTTACCGCACCGGAGGCACCAAGGCTTCGGTAGTAGTAATCGTTTTTATGTTTGATAAAAGTAGGAACAAGGCATACAAAAAGGGCCAGTACATACATGCCGAGGTAAAGAAATTTTCCTTTCTCTCCAAAGAGGATAGGAGTAGAGAAACTTCTTTCAACAAACTCCCCGAACATATACAAGGAGATCATATTGAAAAGCAGGTGACCAATATCAGCATGTATCAGTCCGCAGGTAAAGAACCGGTACCATTGCCCTCTTTCTGTTACCGAAGGCGGATAAAAAATCAGGTCGTCAATGATCTTTTGGTTGCTGAAAGCACTGAAAGATATAAGCCCCGTGATGATTATGATGATAAGGGTGATTGATAATTCCATCGGCTAAATGTAAAGTCAAAAATACAGACCGGCAAATACCGGTTTATTTATGGTGATATTTTTCATTCTTTAATATCGTACAGGCCCTGTACACCTGTTCGGCCAGTATAAGCCGGACTAACTGGTGCGGAAAGACCAGCTGAGATAAACTCCATTTGTAATTGGCCTTTTTTACAACGGCATCATCTAAACCAAAAGCACCACCAATCAGGAAGACAATACGTTTGGTACTCTCATTCGCCCTTGCCTGGATAAATGCGGCCAGGCCTTCAGAGCTTAGTTGTTTTCCTCTTTCATCCAGTGCAACCAAATAATCATCTTTTTCCAGCCATTGCAATATAGTTTCCCCTTCCTTCTTTTTCAGGTCCATTTCGCTCATCATGCCGGCATTCTTTGGCTGTGGGATGATGGTCCAGTCTACTTTATAGTATTTGGAGATGCGGCGGGTGAATTCTTCCACACCGGCTTTTACAAATGGCTCATGATTTTTCCCGACGGACCAGAAACTGAATCGCATAGAGGGTAAAAATAAAGCATTCAACACTTCTGCTTTGTTTTTCCTTGCAATGCCCCCGCTACATGAAATGGAGAGGTGCCGGCTACTTATTGCCGCAAAAAAAAGTCCTGCACTGTGGCAGGACCTGTTTGATAAGCAATTTGCCTGGCTATTTTATTTCGTAATCTTTTTTGAAAGACATTAAAGTGGCACGGTATAAGGCATTGGCCGGGTCTAATGTAGCGGCCTTAGTATAATATTGGTAAGCCTCGGCAAGGTAATGTGCATCTTCCAGCATAAAGGCGAGACGGTATGCCTGCTCGGCGGGTGCTTCAAATGCGGCTCCCTGGTCTTTCATCTCTTTTTCAATCTGGGCAAAGGCATCTTTACTTACATAATTAAAGATTTTCAATTCCTCGTTTTCTTCACCTTTGATTGCAGCGGTCCAGAAATAACTGTTGCCGGGTTTTAGCTTATTAATGAAGTCAGCGATGGGTATTTTCAGCTTGCTTACCGTTGTTTTAAAAATTGGCTGGCTGATATTGTCGCTGCTGTAAAGGAAGAACTCAAAATTCTTTGCCTCGGCATATGATTTCCAGGAAAGGGGGAAACTGTCACCGGTTGAGAAGTTGACGGTATCCAATCTGGGATCCACCCAAATATTATTGATAGAACGGGTAACCGCACCCACATTATTCATGTAGGCTTTACGATTGCTGCCCGGTGCGCCGGATGATTTGGTCATCTGTGCCCATACATATTTTACATAATTGCTGCTTACAGAATTGCTGTTTACTTTACAGGAGTCGCCAAAATTCTTCAGGGCATAAGTGCCGGGCCTGGTAAAAGTGAACATGGCTGCTTCATTGCAGATAAGGGTGGCAGCAGCGCCGGCCGTCAATTTAATGGTAGCATTACTGTTAAGTGGTTTACCCACTTTGGCTTTTGTTTCCACGTTGTTTTCAACAACGGATACATTGCCTTTAAAACTGTAGAGCAGAAAATTATTCTGTGCTACAGCGGCGATTGTAAAACAACCTGCAAGGATAAGGAAGGTTAATTTTTTCATGTGCTTCTTTTTTATATCGAATTTAATGTGATGATTCATCTTCATTTTTAGTTGCTCCTTCTCCGGGAACTTCCTCATCATGTTTTGCCTGTCCGGTATCATGCCCTCCATGATCGTCACTATGGCCATGATGGTGCGGCTTGAATACAGTCTGGTAACCAAATTTCCGGTGCATCCATACCGCCCAGGCTTCATAAAAATAAATAACATCTACTGCCATGACAATTACAATCAGCGAAAGCTTCATATCCAGTTTAATCCGGTACCTGTCGAATAAATAGATACCTACATAAGTGAAGAAAATCGCCGATGCTAACTGTGCAATCTTTGCTACTAAATGGAACCAGATATGGTTTTCAAGGTAATAACGGATGAAGAACGACATATGCAGCCACCCGATAAAAATGGCTACCAGCCAAACGACCCATAAAGGTAGCTTTTTTATATAGTTTTTGGCCAAAACCATTGAAATTATATTGGCATGCACCACTATCCCGTTCATATCGGGTACGGCCTTTCCGTAGAACTTTTCGTTCATTGGCGTGAACTTCTTATCATCAATGTTATTGGGGTCGATATTGATATACCCCAACAGGGCAATTTTGCCCCGGATAGCAGCAGAGTCCACATTATCTGTGAAAAGAGCATCCGGTTCTACAATTTGATACTGCAGAGTACGCCGTGTGTAGTTGATAATCTCCTTCTTTTTGCTTGGCAGATGTTCTAAAGCAGTTGAATCGAACAATTTGATAAGCGAATAGGCAAAGCTTGGATATCTTATTTTAGTGGTGCTGTCAATTTTTACTTTAGTTGTTGGATTCCATATACGGATAGTGGCTATGTCTTCATTAAAAAAATTTACATATCCTTCTGTGCCTGCAGTACTGTCTTTAAAATAATTACTGTGGTAATCACCTTCGTCTCTTTCAGGATCAGTTGAAGGTTTGAAGCGGCTGGCCAGCACAAGATTAGGTGTGCGCCTGACTACTTCCCGCATTAATGAATCTTTGTAAGGCTCTCTTGCATCTTCCATCCACACATCCAAACCAATTGCACTTGGTTTATAAGAAGCAGTTTTATCTATAAGCATGGCCAAACCTTCCCGATCCAGGTCAGCAATATTGACAATGACAATATTCTTATCAAATTTAGAATCCTCACTGCTTCCCAGTTTTCCTTTCCCAAGTTTGGAATAGGCCAGGTCATTAAAATCAAAGTCCTTCATGGCCAGTTTCAGCGGGTTCAGAAAGTAAAAATTGATGGGTATTTGGCTCAGGGCAACAATGAAAATAAACACCCATAAAGTGGAAAAAATGGTATCCCTTTCGTAGAGGTACTTGGTTAAGTGCTTGGATACTTTCTTAGCCCCTGAACCAAATTTCTTTACCGCTTTTTTCATCAGATTGATTTGCTGCTGATCAGCAGTTGATTAACAATGATTTGCTAAAGACAGACAGGGTTGCAACTACCTTCCACTTTCACATCATCTGTTTTCTCGTTGCTTTTTGCCGGACAGCCAGTGAAAACAAGCGAGATTGCAGGTATTCTCCTGTAAATCCGTAAATTAGTCGGTCGAATTTATGCGAAAATCCCTTTCCATAATCATTTGCT
>CAYPBW010000099.1:0-10772 GCA_964409055.1 uncultured Chitinophaga sp.
CACGCGGCATGGCTGGTTCAGACTTTCGTCCATTGACCAATATTCCTTACTGCTGCCTCCCGTAGGAGTCGGGCCCGTGTCTCAGTGCCCGTGTGACTGGTCGTGCTCTCACACCAGTTACTGATCGCAGGCTTGGTGGGCCGTTACCCCGCCAACTACCTAATCAGCCGCACAGCCATCTTCAAGTGATAAATCTTTAATATTAAAGAGATGCCTCTCCAATATGCTATGGGGTATTAATCCAAATTTCTCTGGGCTATTCCCCGCTCGAAGGAAGGTTCTGTACGTGTTCCGCACCCGTTTGCCGGTCGCCATCAGTGTATTGCTACACCATGCTGCCCCTCGACTTGCATGTATTAAGCCTGCCGCTAGCGTTCATCCTGAGCCAGGATCAAACTCTCCATTGTAAATGATGTTTGATACTGACATTTAAAATTCTCAAGAGAAAATTAACGTGTCAAATCTAAATTGTATTTAGCTTGACTTACCTATTAGTTCTTATCTCAATTAAGCGAGATAAGGTGCTATTGTTTCCCAACTTTCAAAGATCTTTTGGCTTCTTATCGCCACCCGTTTTTTGAACGGGAGTGCAAAGGTAAGGGCCTTTTTATTTCTACCAAATTTTTCTTCATTTATTTTTAAATAAAATCAGAATATTTTGGAGTGAAAATCAATTTGTTTTGTGAAGAACTACCCTCATTTTTTTGAGGCGGACGGCAAAGGTAAGACATCAATATTTACCAGCAAATTTTATTGGTAACTTTTATTCACATTTGCCATACAGCAGATCACATTTTCTTCAGAGAGCTACCGTTATTTTCTAACGGGTTGCAAAGATAAGGGTGAGCAATTTCTCCACCAATAATTTTGATGATAAAAATATTAACAATCAACGGAATGCAGTGCCAGCAAGGGATGCAGGCCAAATTTTTTTTGATGTCTTTTTTGCGGCAAACGAAAAAGTCTATCGTCACTGATCATACACCTTTATAAACAAGTAGTAATCATCAAGACCCGAATTCAACTTTTTCTAAGAAAAGACCACGGGCAGGCACAGCAAAACTGGCTTTTGTACAGTCTTTTGCCTCAATGATTTGCAGAAATTCCTGCATATCAATTTTACCCCTTCCTAAACGCAGCATTGTGGCAGTAAGTGCTCTTACCATACCTCGTAAGAAACGATTAGCTTTAACATTATAAACCAAACAGTTATCAACATAATACCATTTACTTTCTAGTATGTGACATTGAAAGGTCTTAACCTGAGTGTTTCTTTTAGAAAAAGAAGTAAAGTCAGTATAGTTCTTTATCATTTCTGCCCCTTCCTTCATTTTGTCTATATCTAATTTAAACGGGAAGTAAAAGGCCCTATCATCCAAAAAAGGATTTTTATACTGGTATATATAATATCTATACTCCCTACTGACAGCATCAAAACGACAATGAGCATTATCTGAAACAGGAATAACCGACTTCACGACAATATCTGGCGGCAGTATTGCATTGATTTTGTAAACAAATTGAGGACTCAATGAACTCTCATAATCAAAATGAAAGAAGTTTTGTAATGCATGCACCCCTGCATCAGTGCGGGAAGATCCGGTCATCTCAATCCCTTGTTTTAGCAAAATTGCAAATGCCTTCTCTACTTCTGCCTGAATTGTATTCGCATTATGCTGAGACTGGAAGCCACTATAAACTGTCCCTTTATATGAAACTTCAAGAAAGTAACGAGCCATATGAATTAATTGCGAAGCATTGCCTTGAAACGGTTGCCATAATATTCATCTTTAATCTCAGATTGCAGAGAGGGAAAGTTAGCCGGATCAAGAACATAATTATACGCTGTGTCAAAAAAATTATACTTGCCCTGATCAGTAAGAAATAATACACTTAGATTTTTTATCTGAACAGTGGTAAAGCACTTTTGCTTAAAGACTTTTTTAGCCACAGCGATCATATCCTCATCATTTTCGCCAGCGGCCATCTGTTTACGTAACTGAAAAAAATCCTGATCTTCTGCTTTCGATTCACATTTGGTAATTGAAACATTGGCGGGAGCTTTTTCTGTCTCTTTTTCTACTACTACAGGTTTGACATCAGCCACCTTTTCTTCTCCCTTTGTAACTGTGTCAATTATTTCCACAAACTTCTTCTCCTCTTTTTTTTCTTCATCCGTTTTTGCTATTGATACTTCTACAATTTTTGGATTAGGAATTAATAATCTAATAGTATCTTTTTGTCCAGAAGCATCTTCATCTATATATACCAACCCAAAACCCTCTGTCGTCGAACTTTCAGACCACTTTTTAATAGTAGAAGGTTTATAAGATGTGCCACCTGCATAGCTATTGTCCGCTGTTTTCACATCAGGCTCGGGTTTCTTTTCTGTTATAATATCTGCTATTTTAGTTACTACTGGCCCTGTTATTTTCCTTTCTTCAGTAACAGTAGGATTGTTTGGTGTTTTTTCTGCTGGCTTTGTCATTACAAGATCAATTTTTGCAGTATCAGTTACCTCCTTTTTTGCCACAACAGGATCAGCTATTATTTTCTTTTCCTCAGAGGGCTTAACTGGTTTTTCTTTCAGAGAAGGGTCGTCTGCAGCTTTTGACAGAATTTCGGTGAACTCAGATACATCTTTTGATTCTGTCTGACCAGCATTTGTTTTTCCTGTTGCCGTTGTCCCCATTTGTATAGCCAGACTTTGTAAATTATATAATCCCCATCCCTTTTCGCCAAAGTTTTTAAGCAAATAACCGTGATCTTTCCGATTGATTACAACAGAAAATCTATGTTCCGGCCACCTATTCTGTGGAAACCCAATACTGAAATTGTGAACTGTATCCCGGAGTTTTGACAACAGAAGATACCCCGAAGAGGATGAGTTATAAATTTTCTCCTCCATCTTCACGAAGAACGGTTGCTCCGATTCTGACTGGATATATATAAAGTAAACTTTTTGTGCCTGGGTGGTGTGTGCCATAAATGAAAACAGCAGGCCGAAGAGGAGTTTGTTCATTGTCCGGGTATTGGTGTTTTACAAATTTAACCGAAATGCCGTTTCTAACCCCTTAGCTGACACAAGAACTTGTTAAATAACCCAACCTTTCATCCCAATAATGCTTATAAGAAAAGCCGGGGCCACTAAATTTGCGTCACCTAAAATAAATCTATGAATAAATTTCTTTTCACTATCCTGCTCACCTTATCCGGGATTAGCCTGCTGGCGCAACCAGCCCATAGTAACGACACTTCCTGGAAAAAGGATTATAGGGAAACGGCAACAAAGATTAATAACCTTATACACACCAAACTCGATGTAAAACCTGATTTCAGTAAATCATACCTGTATGGGAAGGCCTGGTTAACATTAAAACCTCATTTCTATCCCACTGATTCATTAAACCTGGATGCAAAAGGAATGGAGTTCAAAAAAGTGGCCTTAATCAAAGGTGGCAAGGAGATTCCACTTACATACAAATATGATGACTGGAATTTGCGTATACAACTTGACAAGACTTATAAAAGCAATGAGAGCTATGTTATCTATGTAGATTACATCGCCAAGCCAGACGAATTTGAAGCAAAGTATAGCCAGGGCGCCATGCTGGGCATCAAGGGTATGTATTTCATCAATCCCCGTGGTGAAGAGAAAGATAAACCCACTCAAATATGGACACAGGGGGAAACGGAATCCAGTTCAGCCTGGTTTCCTACTATCGATAAAACAAACCAGCGTTGCACCCAGGAACTGACAGTTACAGTAGATAATAAGTATGTGACCCTGAGCAACGGTAAGTTAATGAGCCAGAAAAAAAATGCGGATGGCACCCGCAGTGATTACTGGAAAATGGACCTCCCTCATGCTCCTTATTTATTCTTCCTTGGTGTGGGAGAATATGCGGTTGTGAAGGACAAATGGAGAGATAAAGAAGTTAATTACTATGTAGAAAAAGAGTATGCCCCGGTAGCAAAGAAGATATTTGGAAATACCCCGGAAATGATGACCTTCTTTTCAAAAATCACCGGTGTAGATTATCCATGGGTGAAGTATTCGCAAATAACAGGAAGGGATTATGTAGCAGGAGCAATGGAAAACACCACTGCCACCATTCACCAGGAAAGTGCCCAGCAGGATGCCAGGGAGCTAATTGATGGCAATTCCTGGGAAGGCACCATTGCCCATGAATTATTTCACCAATGGTTTGGTGATTATGTAACCACTGAGAGCTGGAGCAACCTTACGCTGAATGAATCATTTGCAGATTACAGCCAGACATTATGGGATGAATACAAATACGGCAAAGATGCCGGTGATGCTGAAAACTTCCAGGGCATGCAAGGATATCTTGGCAATCCCGGCAGCGATAAGAAGGACCTGGTTAGGTTTCACTACCAGCACCGGGAAGATATGTTTGATGCGGTGAGCTACCAGAAAGGAGGACGTATCCTGCATATGCTCAGAAACCATGTAGGCGACAGTGCATTTTTCAAATCACTAAACATTTACCTTACTACCAACAAGTTTAAATCAGCGGAGGCCCACCAGCTGCGTCTTGCTTTTGAAGAAGTAACAGGCCGTGACCTAAACTGGTTTTTTAACCAATGGTATTTTGGCAGCGGGCATCCTACTGTAGAAATAGATTACCAGTATAATGACGAAGCCGGAAAAGTGCATGTAATTGTCAAACAAACACAAAAAACCGGCAAACTATTCAAACTCCCCATTGCCATTGACATTTACAACGGCCCTAATAAAGTCAGACATAATGTCTGGGCGAATAATGCAACTGACACCTTCACTTTTACATATACCAAGAGACCCGACCTGATTAATGTTGATGGTGATAAAGTATTATTGTGGATGAAGAAAGACAATAAAACACTTGAGAATTTCATACACCAGTACACCTATGCTGGTAATTATATAGACAGAAGGGAAGCTATTGATTTTGCTTCCAAAAAACTTGACGATCCTAAAGCTGTAGAATTGATCAAGACTGCCCTTAACGACAGATACCATGGACTGAGAAGTTTCGCCATAAGCAAAGCAGACTTGCGAAAAGAAACTATCCGAAATGGTTTTGAACCGGTATTCAACGAACTGGCACAAAAAGATAAATATGCTACCGTAAGGGCAGCAGCTATTGCCAAACTGGGTGAATATAAGAAAGCTGATTATATCGCTCTTTTTAAAAACGCTGTAAACGATTCATCTTACAGTGTTGCCGGTAATGCTTTAGTTGCTCTCGGTAAGGTGGACCAGACATTGGCCACTGCCCTGGCAAAGCAACTTAGTGATAAGCCGGCCAAAGGAAACCTTCAGGAAGCTATCATGAATGAAATTGTAAAATCAGGCGATGAAACTATGGCTGAAAAGATCATCGGCGGCTTTGCCAAAATGCCTTTGAGCCAGGAAAAATTCCAGGCATTAGGCCCGCTGAGTTCTTATCTCTCCGCAATAAAGAGTATTGATAAAATAAGATGGGGAGTGGATGAGATCGTAAAGTTCAGAGATGGCATACCCGAAGGATTCCGCAATCAAACTGATCCTTATATCAATGGCATGATCCTTAAAGGCCTTCTGGCTAAAAAAGAAAAAGAAGCCAAAGAAAACAGCGGCAATGCTGCGCTGCAGGAGCTGGCCAACTATATCAAATCAAAATTGCCGGAAGAAGATAAGAAAGGTTTCTAAGTGATTATTGCTTACAATAATAAAGCCACTACAATTGTAGTGGCTTTATTTATAATTTAATTTTACCAACTACCACTTGCACCTCCACCTCCGCCGCTTCCGCCTCCAAAACCGCCAAAACCTCCGCCGCCAGACCAACCGCCACCACCCGACCAACCGCTACTGCCCCTGCCGCCAGACCAACCACCAAAACCTCCCCTCGATACATAAGTGCCGCCACCAGTTCCTCCAACTACACTACTGATAATGATGAATATTACTATCGCAACAATCATCCATGTCTTTAATCCGTCTTTCTTCTTTTGACTTCCATAATTCTGAGGAGCTTTATATTCTCCTGCTGCCGCTTTTGCAATTGCATCAGCCGCTTCATCAAGGCCCCGGTAAAAATTACCTTCTTTGAAATTGGGAGTTATTTCGTTATCAATAATGCTTTTGGCAGTTATGTCAGGAATCGCCCCTTCCAGCCCATAACCCACTTCAATCCTAACTTTCCGGTCATTCTTTGCTACAAGTATTACAATCCCATTATTGGTGTTTTTATTACCCACTCCCCAGGTGCGGATAATTTCCAATCCCACTTCTTCCGGGGAATAATCACCCAGTGTAGCTATAATGACAACGGCAACCTGGTTGGAAGTACTGTCATCATAAGCCACCAGTTTTGCTTCCAGGGCCTGCACCTGGGCCGCTGTAAGTGTATTGGTAAAATCATTTACCAGCTTTGGAGGGCTTGGCCTTGGGGGAACAATCTTGTCAAGCTGTGCGAAAGCACCCAAAGACAAGAACAACCCTATTATG
The DNA here is from genome assembly GCA_964409055.1 of uncultured Chitinophaga sp. Classification (GTDB taxonomy): domain Bacteria; phylum Bacteroidota; class Bacteroidia; order Chitinophagales; family Chitinophagaceae; genus JJ008. The sequence continues at coordinate 6,500 of CAYPBW010000099.1, forward strand.
AGTAAGATTTTTTTCATTCAGTTATCTGCCAAAGACAATTTCATCAGGCAGTTCATTTTTGTCGGTATCCCTTTCGTATGGGAAATGTGTTTGAAGAGCATCGCCGATCTGTATCACACATTCGGCGATGCCTTTTGCATAATCCTGTTTATTGAAGCTGGTCAGCATTTCATTTACCACCTTATTCCAATATTCGGAACCTACTTTTCGGTGGATGCCTTCATCACCAAATACTGCCAGCTGATGGTCTTTTAAAGCGATATAAACCAATACCCCATTACGCTGCTCTGTTTTATCCATTTTAAGACCAAAAAACAACTCAGCAGCCCTGTCCAGCGCATCCATCCAGCTGCAGCGGTTCTCTACAAATACCCTTACTTCACCGCTGGTGCTTTTCTCCGCCTGGCGGATTGCCTTCACAATAAGCCGGGTGTCCTCTTCCGGGAAGAGTTGTTTGTTCTTTTTGAATAAGGAGAACATATGCAGTTCAGGTATTACTTAATATCAAACTTTATTTCGGGATTCTTTTCTGAACCCGGATCTGCTTTGTAATAAGCTTTCTCCTTGAAGTTGAAGATTCCGGCCAGCAGGTTGTTGGGAAAACGTTTTACTTTCAAATTGTAGTTCTCCACTGATTTGTTATAATCCTGTCGGGCTACATTGATGCGATTCTCGGTTCCCTCAATTTGTGTTTGAAAATCCTGGAATGCTTTGGTGGTTTTTAAATCAGGATAGTTTTCTACTACGGCCAGTAAACGACCAAAAGCACTCTGCAGACTACCCTGGGCTTGCTGGTATTTCTCCAGTGAAGCAGGATCATTGATATCTACATTTACAGAAGTAGCCCTTGCTCTTGCATCCAGCACATCTTTCAAAGTGGACTTTTCAAAATTGGCAGATCCTTCAATTGTTTTTATAACACTGTTGTACAAGTCTGTTCTGCGCTGATAATTGGTTTCAACGTTACTCCAAACCTTTTTTACATTCTGATCACCTTTGACCAAACCGTTATAGCCATTACAGCCCCAGGCAAAGAGGATGAGGACGAGGCCACCAATGATCAGTAAGGATAAGTTGCGGGTTCCTTTCATTTTGTTATGGTTTTATTGATTATTAAAATTACGGGTTTACAAACAAAAAGCTCCTGAGCAAAGCAGGAGCCAAATAATATTTTATGCCAAAATAGCGGGAAAGACAGGATTCGTCCAGATTAAACAGTTTTCTGTACACAAATCATTCGAATAAGCTCAGGCAAAACAAACATTACAGCCTATCCAGCGCTTATTCGGAAACAGCAGCTATTCCGGGCAAAGTCTTTCCTTCGAAATATTCCAGCATAGCGCCACCGCCAGTACTGACGTAGCTTACTTTATCCGCAAAGCCAAACTGGTTAACTGCTGCTACTGAGTCGCCGCCGCCAACCAGAGAAAAAGAACCATTCTGTGTAGCTTCAGCAATAGCTGTGGCAATTGATTTGGTTCCCTTCTGGAATTTTTCCATTTCAAACACACCCATGGGGCCGTTCCAAAGAATCGTTTTAGACTTTCGTATCACTTCGGCAAAGATGCCTTCTGCTTTAGGTCCTATATCCAATCCCATCCATCCATCAGGGATAGCATCACTCGGAGCAGTATCTGTATTGGCATTTGCGTCAAACTTATCTGCAATCACCGAATCTTCCGGTAAATGAATACTTACATTACGATCTTTTGCTTTTTGCAAAATTTCGGTTGCAGTTGTTAACCGGTCTTCTTCACACAAAGAATTACCAATCTTACCACCCTTTGCTTTCATAAAAGTGTAGGCCATGCCGCCGCCAATAATGATGTCTGTTGCCCTTTCGAGCAGGTTTTCGATAATGAGGATCTTGTCGCTAACTTTAGCACCACCGATAATGGCTACAAATGGTTTTTCGGCCTGGTGCAAGACTTTTTCAGCACTTGTCACCTCTCCTTCCATCAGTAAGCCAAATAATCTTTTCTCTTTAGGAAAGAACTTAGCAATGACTGCTGTAGAAGCATGGGCCCTGTGAGCTGTGCCAAAGGCATCATTTACCCATACATCGCCTAGTTTTGAAAGTTTTTCTGCAAAAGCCTCGTTACCCTTTTCCTCTTCTTTGTAAAAACGAAGGTTTTCTAATAACAGCACTTCACCCGGGCGCATCATGCTAGCTGTTAGGTATGCCTGCTCGCCGATACAATCGTTGGCAAAAAGCACTCTTGTGCCACCCAGCAGTTGGCTGAGATGAGTGATGAGGTGTTTCAAGGAATATTTTTCTGTGGGCCCATCTTTGGGGCGGCCAAGGTGGCTCATCAGGATGACCATGCCACCATCTGCTAAGATTTTTTTGATGGTAGGAACAGCAGCCCGCATACGGGTATCGTCGGTTATCTCATACTTATCATTCAGGGGAACATTGAAGTCCACACGAATCAAGGCCTTCTGACCTTTGAAATCGTAGTTGGCGAAACTGGCCATATGTAAAATTTTTAGCGTTAACTAATAGGTTCGAGCACCCCGGACTTAGCTTTTCTTTTCTCTGCTTCACGAAAAAGAATATGACCGGCAATAGTGGCCACCACTTCATCGGTAACATCTTTTCCACCCCGAAGATTGGTGCGTAAGGCAGCAATTGTATGTTTGGGACCAAAAGGTATTCCCCACCAGCCGAACAAGAAAGAAAGTATGGTGAAGAAAGCACTCTTTTTCACTGCACTTTCTCCTTTACGGATGAGGTAGACCCCTGTCTCAGGTTTTATAGTTGCGACGATGAAAGAAACGGCATATTGATAATGAACAAATCTTCCACCCCTGTTCACCTCTTCCTGCAACTGTTCTGCAGAAAGATTTTCAGCATTTTTAATTTTCATTCGGAAAAAGAGAGCAATGCAGCAAGTGTTGCCACCGCTGCATTGCAGGATTAAGGTTAATCGATTTAGCTGATAAGCTTTGCAAAGTATTTTACGGTACGCACCAGCTGACTTACATAACTCATTTCATTATCATACCAGCTAACGGTTTTCACCAGTTGCTTGTCGCCCACAGTCATTACTTTGGTCTGAGTAGCATCAAACAGCGAACCATAATGAATACCAATGATATCACTGCTTACAATTTCATCCTCTGTGTAACCAAAAGATTCATTAGCGGCAGCTTTCATGGCTGCATTTATCTCTTCTTTGGTTACCGGCTTACTGAGGATAGAAGTAAGTTCAGTCAGCGACCCGGTAATCGTAGGAACCCGCTGTGCACCACCATCTAATTTACCTTTTAGTTCTGGCAATACCAGGCCTATAGCTTTAGCTGCTCCTGTACTGTTTGGAACAATATTGGCGGCTGCCGCTCTTGCCCTGCGTAAGTCGCCTTTGGCATGCGGTGCATCCAGTGTATTCTGGTCATTCGTATAGGCATGGATGGTGGTCATAATACCAGTTTCGATACCAAAATTATCATTAAGCACTTTGGCCATTGGTGCGAGGCAGTTCGTAGTACATGAAGCACAGGAAATAATAGTCTCAGATCCGTCAAGGATACTATGATTTACGTTATACACCACCGTTTTAAGATCACCGGTAGCGGGGGCTGAGATTACTACTCTTTTAGCTCCTGCTGTAATGTGGGCTGTCGCTTTATCCTTATCAGTAAAGAAACCGGTACACTCCAGCACTACATCCACATCGTGACTTTTCCAGGGAATGTCTGCCGGGTTTTTCTGGGCATATATTTTTACAGTATCACCGTTCACTACAATTGCATCTTCAGTTGCTTTTACTTCCGCGTCAAAACGGCCCTGGGCACTGTCGTATTTGAGCAGATGAGCTAATACTTTGGGGCTGGTAAGGTCATTGATGGCCACCACGTCAATTCCTTCCATTTTATAAATCTGGCGGTATACTAACCGGCCGATACGTCCAAAACCGTTGATGGCTACTTTAACTGTACTCATGGTAGGTTGAAAAGTTTAAATGTTTAAAAGTTGAAGAGGGCAAAACAAACCGGCAATCCGGCCGCTTTATACTTCAAATTTGCGGGGCAAAGTTATTGGTTTAGCGGTAAAAGGCGGGATGATTTTAAATAGCGATGGTAGTGACCTTTAACAGGTGAAAAGCATGGGGAAAGCTTTGTATAAAAGGCGATTAAAAACATTTGGTTGAAAAGTTTCACCGGGCTATCTTTGCCGTCCCAAAAAACGAATGGCCCGTTCGTCTAAGGGCTAGGACACCACCCTTTCACGGTGGTGATACGGGTTCGAATCCCGTACGGGCTACAAAAA
>CAYPBW010000100.1:0-10540 GCA_964409055.1 uncultured Chitinophaga sp.
TTCAGTTCTTTGCAAATGGCAATTATCTTCTCACCATTCAGGTAAGATTGGCTGGAAGGTGCCGGTCCCAGGCAAACTGCTTCGTCTGCAAATAATACATGCGGTGAATGACGGTCCGCTTCTGAATAAACAGCAACCGATTTAATTCCCATTTTCCGGATGGTACGCATTATGCGGAGTGCTATTTCACCACGGTTGGCAACTAATATTTTTTTCATCTGGATGATTTTGTTTTTGATTAAGCTAACTCTACTAATACCTGGCCTTTGTCAACAGCCTGGCCAGGGGTAACGGCCACCCGTTTGATAGTGGCATTGGCATGTATCATGATGCTGTTTTCCATTTTCATGGCTTCCAGTATCAGCAGCCGGTCACCCTCTTTTACTTCTTGTCCATCTTTTACGGTTACATCTATTACTAGTCCTGGCATCGGCGCTTTAATTTCTTTGACATGTTTGGTTGATACATTGCTGAAACCCATGCTGTCCAGCCGCTGGTCCAGTTCGTCTTTTATTTCTATATCATAGGTTTCGCCTTCTACTTCAATTTTGAGTTTTTTACCGGAAATATCTGACTCCAGCAACTTTGCATTGGCGGACCGGTTATCTTTTATGATATTAAATTCCTCCGGTGATTTTTTGTAGAAGTCAGCATTGTCTATCGTAGCCTGGTCAAAAGAAAAGATAAAGTCATTGGCTTTAACCTTGAAGGTCTTATTGTTTTCTGCCATATTGAATGGGATTTACTTGAAAGTTAGTTGATTCGGAAGATATCGAAAGCTGTTTCATGTCCGCTTTCCCCAAGGGGATAGTTTATACAGGTATTGCTGCACTGTAATTCAGGGTGCAAGGTTGTTATAAGGTACCAGATTCGAAATGATTATACTCAAGAAAGGGGAGAATTAAAATCAGGAAGAGACAGGACTATCTTACTTCCTGCATCTCTACCAGCTTTTTATAGAAACCGCCTTGTGAAAGAAGTTGTTCATGATTTCCTCTTTCCACAATTTTACCTTTTTGCAAAACGATAATCTCATCGGCGTGACGTATGGTAGAAAGACGGTGGGCTATCACAATGCTGGTACGGTTCATCATCATATTATTAATGGCGTCCTGTACCAGTCTTTCACTTTCTGTGTCAAGCGATGAAGTAGCTTCGTCTAAGATCAAAATTGGGGGGTTTTTTAAAACAGCTCTCGCAATCGTTAGCCGTTGTCTTTCTCCACCGCTCAGTTTACTGCCCCGGTCGCCTATATTGCTATTGTAGCCATTTTCTTTTTTGCTGATAAACTCATGGGCATTGGCAATTTTAGCCGCCTCCACTATCTGGTCATGTGTGGCTTCCTGGTGGCCCAGGGCGATATTATTGGCAATGGTGTCATTAAATAGAATAGGTTCCTGGGTAACAATACTCATCAGGCTTCGAACTGAATGTAATGAGTAGTCCCTGATATTAACTCCATCTATTAATACTTCACCTGATGTTACATCATGGAACCGGGGTACAAGGTCGGCAAGCGTTGATTTGCCAGCCCCGGACGAACCAACCAATGCAATGGTTTTTCCTTTTTGTACAGTAAGGTTAATATCATCAAGGATCACCGCATCATCATAGGCAAAACGTACATTACGGAATTCAATCTTATCCCTGAATTCATTAAGTTGCTTTCCGTTTGGATTGTCATCTACTGTCACAGGTGCAGTAAGTACTTCTTCAATCCGGCCGATGGCAGCAGCGCCTTTGCGCATATTGCTGAACGATGTAGATAAGGCTTTGGCAGGATTAATGATATTGTAAAAAATTGCGAGATACCCCAGGAATACAGAAGCCTCCAGCAGTTCATTTTGTAAAACCAGCCGGCCGCCATAATACAGCACAATGGTAAAAAGCATTACCCCCATTACTTCTGAAAGGGGGGATGCCATATCTCTTCTATAAGAGATATGATTTTTGGCATGCAAAAGCTCCTCATTGTTTTTTTTGAACCTCGACCGCATCAGTTTTTCCACATTGAATGCTTTGATGACACGAAGGCCGCCCAGCGTTTCTTCCAAAGTTGATAAAGCTTCGCTTGATTTTTTTGCAGCTTCTTCTGAATGTCTTTTAAGCGATCTGGTAACACGGCCTATTACCAGTCCTAAAACCGGAATCAGTATTAATATGAAAAGTGTTAGTTGCGGGCTAATTAAAAAAAGTACAGTCAGATTAATGATAATTGTTAGCGGGTCACGGATCCAGCCTTCCAGTGTGCCCACTACCGAGCCTTCCACTTCACCCACATCGTTGGTCATGCGGCTCATCAGGTCTCCTTTTCTTTTTTCCGTAAAAAAACCGATTGGCAGCTTCAGTACTTTATCATAAAGATCCTGGCGCAGCTCGTTGACAATGGAATTCTTTAGCGGGTTAAGGATATAATAAGAGAGGTAAAGAAATAAGTTCTTCATAATGATGAAAGAGATCATCAAAACGCAGATATAACCGAGTACCGGAACTTTGTTGTTGGGGTCTTTCAGCGACTCAAGAAGCATATTGTTGAAAAACTGAATGGCAGGATTATTAGTTGCTTTAAATGTTCCTTCCCCGGTAAAAATTAACTGTAAAAAGGGCATGAGCATACCCACCGAGACAATAGAAAAAATGATACTCAGCACAATGAAAAGGAAATAAAGGGCAATTTTTCCCTTGTATGCTTTTAAATACCTGAATATCCTGGCGTATTGTTTCATTGAAAATGCTTCTCCTGCAAAGCCACAAAGTAACTAATTTTACAGCGTCTGGCACCGCATGAGTGTGAAGACGGTAAATAATGACAAAACTATGGTGGAAGGAAAAAGACAAAAACAGATTGCAGGTTTGCTCAACGAGGAGATGAATATCATATTTCAGCGATTAGGATTAAATATGATTGATGGTGGTATGGTTTCCATTTCATCAGTAAAAGTGACCCCGGACCTGCTGGAGGCCCGGTTTTACCTGAGTTTTTTCCAGGTAAAAGACGTGAAAGCAGCCTTGCATAAGATTGAAGACAGGCACCATGATATCAAAAAAGAGCTGGCAGCCCATGTCAGGCATCAGTTGCGCAGTATCCCGGTACTAAAATTTTTCCAGGATGATACACTGGATCATGTTTTCAAAATGGAGGAGTTGTTCAGGAAAATTGAAGATGAAAAGAAATCCCGGCCTGATTAATAATCAAAATCACCAGATACCTTGCACTTTCTTTTTGCCTGGCGATACTTTAAAGCCAAGAAATCAACAAATGCGATCAATATCATTGCATGGGTAAGTATTGCCGCAATCATAATAGGAACAACTGCACTGATATTGGTACTTAGTGTGTTTAATGGCTTTGAAGGGCTGGTTAAGTCCCTTTATTCTTCATTCTATACTGATCTGAAAGTTTCAGCTGCTTCGGGGAAAATCATCACTGTTAGCCAGGAGCAGTTGAACCAGCTCAGGGGTATTAGTGGTATACGCAATTTTGCATTGGTGGTGGAAGAAAAGGCGCTGGTGCAGAACGGAGAAAATCAATCAGTCATTCACCTGAAAGGTGTGGATGAGAATTATCGATATATAACCGGCGTAGCTGATAACATTCTGGCAGGTCAATACAATATTGGTACAACAGACTCGCCAAAAATAATACTGGGAATTGGTGTAGAAGGAGCCTTACAGGTAAGCTCGGATGCTTATACTACATCATTGCGCATCTACCTGCCCCGTAAAGGAGGAACTGAACAACTTAATATGCTGGAGGATATCAGCAGTAATAATGTAATATTCTCAGGATCTTTCAGGATTCAGCAGGATTTTGATAATAAGTATGGGATCACCAGTATCAATTTTGTTAAGCAGGCCATGCAAATGGGTGCCAATGAATATAACGGAATAGAAATAGCTGTAACGGATCCTTCCAAAACTGCGGAAATAAAAAGAAAAGTAAAAGAAATATTCGGCGAAACTTACCTGGTACAAAATAAGTACGAGCAAAATCGGAGTTTATATTCAATAATGAATGTTGAACGTTGGGTGATCTACGGAGTGCTATGTCTTATCCTGGTGGTAGCAGCATTTAATATGATAGGAGCCTTATCTATGCTGGTGCTGGAAAAGCAAAAAGACATCAGTGTGCTGCATGCTATGGGTGCCAACAGAGGATTTATTCAAAAAATATTCTTGAGTGAGGGTTTATTGCTGGCTATTATTGGCGGAGGGATAGGAATGTTGCTGGCATTGGTCATTGCATTATTGCAATTAAAATATCATTTAATTCCGTTACAAGGAGGGTCGTTCCTTATCAGCTATTTCCCGGTCCAGTTAAAGGTTACAGATTTCTTACTGGTGGGTACAACCGTTTTTGTGATCGCTTTACTGGCATCATGGCTGCCTTCCCGCAAGGCTGCTTCACAAGATTTTTCTTTGCGAAGTGAATAAATTAGTATCAGTAATCTCCCAGTGTTTCCGGTAATTGTGCCAATGCTTTTGCCAGTTGTTCATCATTGGGGGCAATACCATGCCATTCATGGGTGCCTTCCATAAAATCAACGCCTTTGCCCATTGCTGTATGCATCATAATGGCAACCGGTTTCCCTTTTCCGGTCAGGGTTTTGGCTTTTTCTAAAGTGGCCACCACTTCATCCATATTGTTACCATTCATTTCCAGTGTTGTCCAGCCAAATACATCGAATTTTTCCCTGATATTACCAAGGCCCATTACTTTGTCAGTTGGTCCGTCAATTTGCTGACCATTCCAGTCAATGGTGGAAATGAGGTTGTCAACTTTATGATGAGCAGCAAACATTACAGCTTCCCAGATTTGTCCCTCATCCAATTCTCCGTCACCATGCAATGAAAAAACCAGGTTGCTTTCTCCATTCAGCTTTTTCGTCAAGGCAGCGCCAATTGCCACACTCATTCCTTGTCCTAAAGAACCTGAAGCTATACGAACACCCGGTAAATGTTCATGGGTGGCAGGATGTCCTTGCAGTCTCGTATTTAATTTTCTGAAAGTGCCAAGTTCTTCGATTTTAAAATACCCGGCCCTGGCCAGCGTTGAATAATAAAGAGGTGAGATATGACCGTTAGATAGTACAAATACGTCTTCTTCTTTTGCATCCATCGAAAAATCAGGATTATGTTTCATTACTTTAAAATAAAGTGCTGTCAAAAAATCAGCACAGCCCAATGAACCACCTGGATGTCCGCTGTTTACACCGTGTACCATACGAACTATGTCTCTTCTTATCTGTGATGCGATTGCAGTTAATTCTGCCATAAGCTTTGATATTATTAAACTTTTTATACTTTTGTAACTCTAACGCTTCAGAAGCACTGATGCGCTGCAAAAGTGCATTCTTTTTTGATATAAAATCCAACCGGATTAATCAAACTGCCAACAAATTCAAATCATCCTGTGGTTTACAATTAATTAATTAAGCCATTCAATAAATAGTGACGTAATTATTTAGAAACCCGGAAGTTAAAACCTAATTTTGTGATCGATTAAACCTTGCTTAGGATGCTCGATATACTGCTGACTGCTTCTGTTTCTTTCATCATCACCTTTCTGGCGATCCCTGTGGTAATACAGGTAGCAGAGAAAAAGAAACTATATGATATACCGGATGAAAGAAAGCTTCATACAAGGTTAGTGGCATCTCTGGGAGGTGTCGGTATTTTCGGTGGTTTCATTTTAGCTTCACTGTTATCGATACAAGGGTATCAAAACCCGGAATTCCAGTACTTTTTTGCTGCTGCCATCATTATTTTTTTCCTTGGCCTTAAGGATGATATTATGATTCTTTCTGCCAGCAAAAAATTTGTTGGTCAGATAATTGCCGCATCAATACTCATACACCTTGGCGGTATACGCCTTGATAGTATGCATGGTCTTTTAGGGTTTAATGAACTGCCGGAAGGTTTTGGTCTGGCCCTTTCATACCTTACTATCATTGTAGTGATCAATTCTTTTAACCTTATTGATGGCGTTGACGGATTGGCTGCAAGTCTGGGAGTACTGACAATGACAGTTTTTGGAGCTTATTTCTTTGCCATCGACTACCAGGCCTATGCTTTAATGGCATTTGCTATGGCCGGCAGCCTGGTGGCGTTTCTTATTTTCAACCACAATCCTGCCAAAATATTCATGGGCGATTCTGGTTCCCTGATGATTGGGTTGATCAATTCGATTTTGGTCATCAAGTTCATTAATGTTTCTAATACACCGTTTGTGGCAGTTCCTGTACAATCTGCCGTAGCAGTAGGTTTTGCCATATTATTAGTACCCCTGCTCGATACGTTAAGGGTATTTGGTATCAGGATTTTCAAAGGAAGATCCCCTTTTACGCCTGACAGAAACCATGTCCATCACTTACTGCTTGACAGCGGTCTTAACCATGCCGCAGTAACATTCACCTGTGTTGGGCTTAATATCGGGTTTATCGTGTTGGCCTGGACGGGTAAATCAATTGGCCCTAATTATTTATTGTTTATCATTCTTTCGCTGTCGTTTACTGGCCTTGGTGTACTCTTTTATCGTAATAAATCCAGCCGCAAAATGGTTATTTCAAAAAGAAAAGATGGGGCTACGGAGCTCAAAACTCACTCCAAGGTGGTTACCCTGACCAAAGAAACCCCAGCTGCAGGGAATAATTAATCGTTTTAGATTAAAAATGAATTACTGCCTTTTTTGAACCTGTTGGCAGGTAAATTCTTCTGTTTCATTAGCTTTGCCTCCCTGTAACTATTACAGCTAACTAAAAACATACAGATATGGCAGAAGATATCGCCTCCATTTTTGCAGATGCAGAAGACCACATGAAAAAAGCGATCAACCACCTGGAAACAGAATTGGTGAAAATCAGGGCCGGCAAGGCCAACCCCCAAATGCTTGACGGGCTTGTAGTAGATTATTACGGTTCACCAATGCCCATAAACCAGGTGGCCAATATCAGTGTGATGGATGCCCGTACACTGAGCATCCAGCCCTGGGAGAAAAATATGCTGCAGCCCATAGAAAGGGCCATTATTGCTGCCAATATTGGGATTACGCCGCAAAACGATGGTGCCCTTATCCGTTTGTTCTTACCACCGCTGACAGAAGAGAGAAGGAAAGAGTTGGTGAAAAAATGTCATGGCGAAGGTGAGCATACTAAAGTGGCTATTCGCAATATCCGGCGTGATGCCATAGAGCATATCAAAAAATTACAAAAGAATGGATTAAGTGAAGATGCTGCCAAAGATGCTGAAGCAGATATTCAGCAGGTTACAGATAAATATACGGCTGCTGTAGAAAAACATCTTACAGCCAAAGAAAAAGAAATAATGTCCGTTTGATTTTTCTGGAAAATTATAAATGAAGGCAGTACTTATTCAGTGCTGCCCTCTTTTTTTAACGGCTTATTGGCAAGGTAAACTCCCAGGAGGATAATGCATAAACCAATAACCTGCATAATCGTCACTTTCTCTCCATAGTAAACACCCCACAGAATAGCAACGAATGGAATACCATAAGTGACCAGCGATGCAAATAGTCCGCCTGCCCGTTTTACTAATACATAAAAAAGAACAGAAGCAGCGGCTGTTCCCAGGATTCCAAGCACACAGCTTGCCAGGGTGCCTAATGCATAAGCAGGCTCATGCAATGGCTGTTTAAAAAATCCACTTACCAGCAGCACTATCATGGATGGTGGTATCAGTCCGGTAAAGGCGATAGTGGCAATCTGAACAGAACTAACGCCAGCCAGCTTATTCTGTACCATGTTTACATTTATTCCATAAAGAATGGTGGCTAATATCACGAAACCAGTATAGGTAAGGTATTCCGGGGGTTTGCTGATATTGGCATACAACAAAAGAAAACTTCCGGTAAGGCCAACAATAACTCCGATCAATTTATTACTACTGGTCCGGGTTCCAAAGAAAAGGGTGCCGGTAAGGATTACAAAGATCGGGGTGAGGGAATTGAGGCTGCCCGTAAGGGCGCCGTCTATCCTTGTTTCAGCTATGCAAAACAGGAACGCAGGAAAAAAGCTACCCAGCCATCCGCTGAGCAAAACGGGCCCGATCGATTTCCTGGGAAGATCTTTGAGTGAATAAAAAAGAAACGGCAGCATTACTACCCCTGATGAAAGCATCCGCAACGCCGCTACATGCCAGGGTGACAGAATAGGCTTCATCTCTTTATCATACATCCCCCATTTCATTAAAATGAAGGAACTGCCCCAAATGATACATAGCAGGATAAAAACTGCCCAGTTTACTATTTTGTTATTCATAAAAATGTGTGCAAAGGTCACAAAATACAGGGAGTTATTACTATTTATTTTGATGAAAGGTTTCATATAAATCACAGGGCTGAAATAGTATATTGCATTCAGTAAATTTTTTGCAATGGCAATAAGACTAAGTGAAATTTCCACAAGAGCTCCGGAAGACTTTGATAAAAGGCAGGCTAAAGAAAAAACTGCACGGATGGTGGAAGAACTGGATGATTTGCAAAACCTGTTATTTGCTGAGGGCAAACACTCGGTACTCATCGTTATCCAGGGAATGGACGGAAGTGGAAAAGATGGGGTAATAAGAAATGTATTAGGCAACATGAATCCACAGGGAGTTACTGTGAAATCCTATAAAGCCCCCACACCGGAGGAATTATCACATGATTTTCTGTGGCGCATACATGCTGCCGTTCCCGGTAGAGGGATGATACAGGTATTCAACCGGTCACACTACGAAGATATACTGGTGACAAGAGTGCATAAATGGTGTGATGATGAAACGGCCGCTAAACGAATGAAAGCCATCAATGATTTTGAAAGGCTGTTGCAGGAGCATAATAATACTCATATCCTGAAGTTTTACCTGCATATTTCGCCGGAGGAGCAGCATGAAAGGCTTTCAGAGCGGATGAAGGATCCGGCGAAAATGTGGAAATACAATGAAAGGGATTTTGAAGAAGCAAAATTGTGGGATATTTATATGAGTATGTACGAGGATTGCTTCAACAATTGTGGTAATCCTGAGTGGACGATCGTTCCTGCCGATCAAAACTGGTACAAAGAATATATAATCGCTTCCAAGCTGCATGCATTACTTACGGGTTTGAATATGCAGTTTCCCGGTTTAAAAAAATAACCTGAACAGAAAATATTTTATCACTTCTAAAATTTATAGTTATGGGTATGCTGAAAGAGTTTAAGGAATTTGCCATGAAAGGCAATGTAATTGACCTGGCAGTGGCCGTTGTTATCGGGGGTGCTTTTGGAGCGATTGTTACTGCCATGGTTGACAAGATATTGATGCCGATAATCGGATCATTGATTGGTAAAAGCTTTGAATCGCTTAATGCAACCGTTAATGGAGTTAATATACAATACGGAGCATTTATACAGGCGGTTGTCAACTTTGTAATTATCGCCTTTTTCCTTTTTATTCTCATTAAAGCCATGAATGCAACAAAGAAAAAGGAAGAAGCTGCCCCCGCTGCGCCGCCGCCAACACCAGAAGATATACAGTTGTTGCGGGAAATCAGGGATGCCCTGAAGAAATAACTGTGGAAAATGACCCTTCTGCCGGAAGGCCGTTTTCCCTTAGATTTGCAAAGTCCTGTTGAAAGACAGGACTTTTTTTCTGAATCAATTTTATTAGAAAAGTGCAGAATACTTCTTACCAGATTAAGTTACCACAATTCGAAGGGCCTTTCGACCTTTTGTTGTTTTTCATAGAAAGGGATGAGCTGGATATTTATAATATACCTATTACGAACATCATAAACGATTTTCTTGATTATATCCATAAGAGCGAAGAGCTGAATATTGAATTAAGCAGTGAGTTTATTCTTTTTATCTCTACGCTGATGCGGATAAAGGCCAAGATGCTGTTGCCCCGTAAAGAACTGGATGCCCAGGGTAATGAGATAGATCCAAGACAAGAATTGGTAAATAAAATACTGGAGTATAAGCGCTTTAAGGAGGCCTCGGCACAAATGGCGGAAATGGAAGCTTTACGGATGCTGATGGTGAAGAGAGGCAATATTCACCGGGAATTGTCACAAATAGGTGAAGAAGCCGGCGAAGGAACAGAAATTCAGAACATTACTCTTTTCAAACTCATGAGAGCTTTTGAAAGAGTGATGCAGAAATACAGCGATCGCCTGAACAAGCCGGTTCATACGGTGGTGCAATACAATTATACCATGGAAGGCAGCCGTGACCAGATGCTGAACATGGCCAGGGAACATAAGAATGTATCTTTTGAGAAAATATTTGATCGTTGTGAAAACAGGGTGCATGCCATCTTCCTGTTTCTTTCTCTGCTGGAACTTGTGCAGCAGAAATTTTTGAAAATAATGATCGGGGAAGGAAAGAATAATTTCATCATTGAGTACAACGAGCCGGAAAACAGGCTGGCTGAAATGGAAGAACAAAATCAACAATAAATTCTACTAATAAAAACGATTAATTATGAAAAGCTTTGCAACTGCCAACTGGAAAGGTTCTGGCAAAGAAGGCGGAGGAACACTGACATCCAAATCAAAAGT
>CAYPBW010000101.1:0-10418 GCA_964409055.1 uncultured Chitinophaga sp.
TATTTCTTCTTGATCAGTGAAGTGAGCGGATGACGAAGATTGGTATGGCTCATCATATCAATTTTTACTTTACCTACCACCAACGGACTTTCTACCCTTACCGGAATATGGTTTTGATCATCTGTTACCCATACGGTCATATTCTCTCCCCCTTCAAATATTTGCCCTTTCAATAATAACGGTTTGATTTTAATAGCCCTGAACTTACCATACTTTGTTTTTATCTCCTCCTTGCCCACATAGCGGATATACATGTTAAACACTTCGTTATCCAGGAACATGGAGAAAGGTATTTTATCATCAGGCTGTAATTTGGAAAAATCAACATTCCTGGCATAGTACATAGAACTTACCACATCCTGCACACAAGCTGGTACTTTGAAAACACCATTTCCTGTAATGGCAGTGTTGGAAGTTTTGTTGAAAGTAATATTCTCGTATTTTTTATATCCTCCTTCGTTCACATTGCGAATGAATTTAAGCGGCTGGAACGTCGCAGTATCTATATAGGTTTCATATTTATCCCTGACTTTGTATATCCAGTCATACGAAGAATTTGTTTTTCCTTCACCGGTAACATGATAAACCGGCCGGTTGTTAATTGTTTCCAGCTTACTGGTAAAAGTGGCCGTACCGGCATTTACATAAATTCCTGCTACAGCATAATAAACAGTAAAAGACACTTCTTCTTCCACTTTGAAAGCAATATTCCTGATACCGCAAAAATTATCCTGCGGTGGCGCTGCTTCTTTGGAGAAACTTAAAAAGACCAGTGCCAGCGGAGCTATCCATTTAAGATGTTGAGTCCTCATAATTATTCGAAGTAAATATTTTATTGATTCGCACTATTAATAAACTTCCCACTATCGCAGGCAATATCAGGTTAATAAACCAGATACCTGCCGTGGCAAACGTCATCCCTAATTCGTTACTGCTGTACAATCCCACAATAGCAATGGTCACTTTTCCCCTTTGTGCCAGTTCTGCAATGGCAATTGTCGGAATTATTGCCATTACCAGGAACGAAACACTGACTGTCCAAAAAGCCTGCCATCCCGAAACATTCACATCAAACAAAACAAAGAGCAGGTAATATTGAACAATAAATACGATAAACCTTAACAGAGATAATGACAGTAGTTTAAGCAGTAATGTTGCATTAAAATCCTCCAGAGCCTTGATGAGGTAGGCAAACCTCTTACTTCCCGGTAAACGATCTACCCGTTTTATTATCCATGATAAACGAAAATAAAATAGTGTTAAAACAAGCAACACACCCCACACACCATACAAGATCACTTTCATCCACAAAACAGAAATGATTTGCTGCTCCTCTATTACGGGGCGTAAAATGATAAGGCCAATGCCGCCCATGAGTATGGTAATGATCAACTGGCTGATACTTCCAACAATGGTCAGGGAAATTGTCTTCAGCCTTTTTCCTTCATCCATATATAAAACCCTTCCCAGGTATTCACCCACCCGGTTGGGTGTTGTTACCGAAAAGGATACACCGGATAATACTGCCTGCAAGGCCCTGCCAAAACTTATTCTTTGAATTTGTTTTACTGATAACTGCCACTTCACAGCTTCAATTGACCAGTTAGCGATCATCAATATAAATACCAGCAATAAGTTCCAGAGCATTGGTCCGTTCATTGATGCTTTCATTCGTTGCCAGGCCTGCTCCAGTCCCGGCTGTTGCTGTATTTGCCTGTAAATTGACCAGGACAACCAAATGAACAACAAAGGCCCCAGGAAGTAATTGATGAAGAGTTTAATATTTTTGTTTAGTTTCATTCACCCCTCCCGCAATTAACGGGATTTTGTAAAAATACAGCCTGCTTGCAAAAGCCTTCTAAAATAATCCTTGGTATTGATCCCGGCACTCTTGTAATGGGTTATGGACTCATTACTGTAAAGGACAATAAAGTGACCCTTCTTGAACTTGGTGTACTTAAACCAGGAAAAGTAAAAGACAGTTATAAAAAGTTGCAGCTAATTTTTAATACCGTGAGCGGCCTGATCACCAAATACCAGCCAACCGACTTCGCCATTGAAGCACCCTTTTTTGGAAAAAACGTACAAAGCATGCTGAAACTGGGAAGAGCACAGGGTGTTGCTATTGCTGCAGCCATGCGCCATGGACTGGAAGTAACAGAGTACTCACCCAAAAAAGTAAAGCAATCCATCACAGGAAACGGCAATGCAGACAAAGAACAGGTAATGAAGATGCTGCAAACACTGTTGGCATTTAAAGATAATCCAAGGCATTATGATGCCACCGATGCATTGGCGGTAGCCTTATGCCATCACTTTCAAAATAGTTCCCCTTTAAGCAAAGCGGTTAAAGGAGTAAAGGGCTGGGAAGACTTTATCAAAAAGAACCCAGGCAGGATTGTAAAAAAATAATTACAAAGCTGCCAGTATTTTCTCTTGTGCCTTTTTCAAACTCTCTTCACTGGCTTGCGGCTTATGCTGCGTAAAATTGAGGTCATTGGAAGAATTAATAGGAATAAGGTGCATATGTGCATGGGGCACTTCCAGTCCTATGACGCTTATGCCACAACGGTTACAATGAAAAGCCTTTTCAATGGCATGGGCGATTGGTTTGGCAAAAACAAGCATTTCTGATAAGTAATCATCTGAAAGATCAAACAGTTTATCCGTTTCTGTTTTTGGCACTACCAGCACATGTCCTTCCCTCAGCGGAAAAATATCCAGGAAGGCAAAGAATTTATCATTCTCCGCAATTTTATAGGATGGAATTTCGCCGGCAATGATTTTTGAAAAAATAGTCATACCACCAAAGATTTTACTTATTAATGATAAAAGATAATATCTGATACGCCTGATCATTTGATATTGATTCCAAAGCTAAAACTATAATGCATAAAAAAACCCGGCAAAAAAGCCGGGTTACTGCTAATGCTCAAGGTTTTTTATGCAGTAATATCTTCTATTTTGAATTTCAGAATACCTGCCGGCGCCTGTACTTCAGCAGTTTCTCCAACAGTTTTACCTAAAATACCTTTGCCTATCGGAGACGTAACTGAAATTTTGCCTGCTTTCAGGTCAGCTTCTTTTTCACTTACGATCTTATAAGTTACCTGTTTTTTAGTTCCCAGGTTGGTCAGCGTTACTTTTGTAAGTATTGAAACCTTACTGGTATCAATACTTGATTCGTCAATCACCCTGATGTTGGCCATTGATCCTTCCATTGCTGCAATTTTAGCTTCCAAAAGCCCCTGTGCCTCTTTAGCCGCATCATATTCCGCATTCTCTTTTAAATCGCCTTTTTCCCTGGCTTCAGCAATAGCTTTACTGGCAGCAGGCCTGTCAACTGTTTTCATCCGCTGCAAATCTGCTTTCATTTGTTCCAGTGTTTCTTTAGTCACATACTGAATATCTGCCATAGTCACCTCCTTTGATAAATAAAAAAATAACAACGCCTCAGTTCTTGGGCTGAAGCGTTGCAATATTGAGATGTAAAGATACACAACTATTTGAAAAAGCAAAACATGTTTAAATAATCACAGCTACCTTTTTTCAAATTCGAATACTCTGTCGCCACCGGGTATAAACTCTTCTGCCCTGATTCTATGGCTGTTATTCCTGAAATTGAAATCATCAAAAAACCAGTCAATAAACCTGTTCTGTGAAAAACTGATTAAGGTAATCCTTAAAGATTTCAATTGTCTTGATTCCCACTGCCCGCTGGAACTGTTATAATAATTATCGCTATACCGCCTCACCTTCCAAGAACCTGTCAATGTATCTGTATTACTGATGTAAGTGGCGGAACCACCTTCGAGAAAAGAAAATATTCCGGATTCATACCCGGTTTGAAAGTAATCCCGGTCAAAGAATCCGCGACGAAAAGACTCGGTTAACTGCCAGTTACCCGTTATGCGATCTTCCAAAGGTTTTATACAGGAAACAGTGATAAAAACTAAAACAGGAATGATTAAGAGTAATTTTCTTCTCATAACAATTGTTTCCGCAATTGCCGAAAAAAATATACCATTGTAATTATACCGGGAAATATTAACAAAAGATTACTGGACTGTATTTATTCCCAGTTTGTTTAGCAGAACAGCTGCCATCTTATACGAAGCCTCATGCGAATAGCCGGCTATATGTGGTGTTATAATCACATTGGATTGCGCCAGCAGCCAATCCAACTGTTCTTGCTCCGTAGAAGAATAGGTAGCCAATTTTTCATTCTCAAGCACATCCAGGCCGGCTCCCGAGATCCTATTGTTTTTTAACGCCTCAATTAAATCCGGAATGGCCACTACTTTTCCCCGGGATGTGTTAAGTATCCATGGCTTTCTTAGCAGGGAACCAAAAAAACTGTCGTTTGCCAGATGATGTGTTTCATCTGTCAACGGCAGATGAAAGCTGATCACATCTGCATACCGGCAAATTTGTTCAAAGCTTGCCTCCTTAATATAGTCTTTGGCAAAATCTGTTTTATACTTATCGTAAGCAAGAACTGTTACATCAAATGACGAAAGCAATTTTGCAAAACTGCTACCTGTATTTCCATAGCCAATTATTCCAACTGTTTTGCCGCTTAGTTCTGTTCCCCTGTTTTCATCCCGCAGCCATACTCCATTTTTTATCTCCCCTGATGAAACAGTGATATTATTAAGCAAGTTTAGCAAAAGCCCCAACGTATGTTCTGCTACTGCATTACGATTACCTTCCGGGCTGCTCACACAACGAATCCCTTTGCTTTCAGCATAAACAACATCAATCAGTTCCATACCACTGCCCAGCCTGCCAACCCATTCCAACGAAGTGCCCCTGTCAATAAGATTTCTATCAACTGCAATACGAGTAGTTACCACTATCCCCGTTGCTGAAGGAATTATTTCGGCCAGCTCATCATATGTAATTGAAGGAAGATAAAGCACCTCATAGCCTTTTTCCTCCATACGGTCTCTCAATAACGGATGTGATTTTCCCGTAATAATTACCTTTTTCATTTCATTTTGAAAGTAAGCTCCGCAAATTGCTGTACTGTCAATTGCTCTGCTCTTTTATTAAACAACTCATCCTGCAAATCTGCTGCATCAAAAAGGCTTTTCACTGCATTTCTCAATGTTTTTCTTCTCTGATTGAAGGCTGTCTTGACTAATTGAAAAAAATATTGCTCACTTTTCATCGGGGGAACTTCTTTAAGCGGAAAAAGTCTTATAACGCCGCTTTTCACTTTTGGTGGTGGTTGAAAACAATTTTCATGCACATCAAAAAGGTATTCAACGCTGTAAAAAGCCTGCACTAGTACACTAAGCACACCATACACCTTATTACCCTCTTTTGCTGCCACCCTTTGTGCTACTTCTTTTTGAAACATCCCGACCACTGTTTCAACGTCTTCTTTCCATTCTAATACTTTAAACAAAATCTGTGTTGAAATGTTGTATGGAAAATTACCAATAATGGTAAATCTGCCGGTAAACGGCTGATTTGTCTCCAGAAAACTTTCATGTATTATTTTTCCATGTAACTGCGGAAATGTCTGAAGCAGGTAATTCACCTTTTCTTCATCCAGCTCCACTGCTTTAAAATCAACATCCGGTAATTGCAGCAGGTATTTTGTAAGAGCACCGCCTCCGGGACCTACCTCCAAAAGTTGTTTAAAAGAGTACTCCTGCAACGAAGAAACGATCTTTCGGCAAATATTTTCATCCTTCAGAAAGTGTTGTCCCAGTGATTTTTTTAAAGTGTACATGTAAAAGCAAAAATAGCCCTAAAAAACCGTAACTGTCTTTTAAGGCTATCAATTACCAGTGCAAAGATATTATTGCATTAACACTATTTTCTGAGAGCGGATCTCTCCTCCTGAACTCATAACAAGCTGATAAATTCCGGGAGGTTTACCAATAAGGGCATCAAATAATAATAAATTATAGCCTTGCTCTATTATTCTTCTACCTGTAAACACAGATCTTCCACCCTGATCATAAATTGTAAAAAAAACCTGCTTTCTGAAGATACTGTTTACCTGCAGCTGAAAATATCCTGTTGACGGGTTAGGATGCACTTTCATATAGCTGCCATTATCCTGAAGAGGAGAAATTCTGATTACCTGGCTATATCTTTTCAAGGTGCCTTTTTCGTTCAATCTTACCCGGTAATAATAATTAGATTGATTAATTAATGTGTCAGTAAAACTGTAAGAAGCGTTTTCCGGCTGACCAGGATATGCGATAACCGTTCCAACTGTAGCAAAGTGCAGGCCGTCTGTACTTTTTTCGATAGCAAAATGGGATATAATATTGTTCTGCAGGACCTTCCAACTTAAAATCACCTTATTCCTTTTTAGTAGCGCTGTAAAGTCAAATAAATTTCGTTGTAAAATTTCGCAATTAGTCAGTGGGAAGATTTCAATTGTATCCCGGGCATATTCAGAACACCCGGCCTGTAACCGCTGCACCACAATATAAATTCCCGGTGTATCTACATAAATAGAAGGTCCGGTAGTACTGCCCACAATATTTCCGTTAGGAGTTGACCATTCATACACAGAAGTGGGTACAGGATTTCTTACATATATGTTACTGATACTTCCGGTATCACATAAATACGGAATTTGTGTTTCAACCTCTGCTCTTGGTGCCAGAAAAAGATCGGTTGGTGCAACAAAATCTTTTAATTCAGAAGTAAAAGAAGCCGAAGATCTTGTCTTAACAACAATCCGGTTGAAAGGTGTACCACAAATATCACCACCAATCATCCCCGCAGGATCGAGACCAAGCTTACTTAAATTAACACCAAGCTCCATAAACTGATCCCTTGTATAGTTGATCACAAGGGTATTGTTTTGTAGTACGCTTCTAAAAGGACCAGCCCATGTATTATTTGATGAACCTAATCCAAAATAAAATGCACCCGCTGTTTTGGGCAGTATACTGGCATAACCATAAGCTGCACCGGCACCATCTCCGTCAAACTGGCCACTCCAGTTAAAAGCAGCAGGTGTTACCGTTTGCCAAACCGTTCTTGATACCCAGATTCTTGCTTCTACATTTGATAAAGTAGAGCTTTGATATTCCGCTGAAAAAATAATATCGCCTGGTTTGGTAATATTCCCGGCAGCATCAAATTCCCAACTGGTATGACCGGCATCGGGACCATACCCAAACCAATTTCCTGAGGCCCTGTCATAATAGATGTCTGTCTGGTACATTTCAAAATCAAAATAGCGGTTGCCAGTTGTATTATCCAGGGAAATGCCGCCAAACATCCACAAGGAATCTGTGATATTGGGCCCCGCTCTCCGTACATGTACGAAAACGTCCAGAATATCATTCTTATCCGGAATAGACTGTACGCCACCGGTCCAATTCGCCGGACTCATTCCATTTTTATCAGACCCGGCGGTAAACACAGTGGTATCATTCCCATGATAATCCCTGATAAAAATGGCATCCAGCCAGAGCCTGTTATTAACAACAGAAAAGGCAGGCCGGCTCATCGTTTTATAAAATGACTGCATTCGTCGTGGCCATGGTGATATATCAGCCAGGTATCCTGCTACAAGAGCAGCAGAGCCGGTTGTATCAATCACATACTTTCCTGAAGTATCCGATACATTCTGGTTAAACCAGTCATCATTACCTGCCTGAACAAGATTGTTGAAAAAGTTTGCCCTTAGCTCCCCATCAACTCCAAACCTTGCCTTGATAACCGGGGTGGTGATTTGTGCATTCAGAGAATTCAGAAAAAAATGGCCCGCAATAAACATCAATAGTAGAAAGTACCTCATAGGCCGGATTTAAAAAATATAGAAAGAATTTTCCTTTCCCACTTATATCAATGCCGGACTATGCGGACAGTATTGATCTCCGAAACGACTGTGCCGCCACCTATCATTGATGCGATAACCATATAGCTGATACTGCCCGGAGAAACATTCTGGTCAGTACATCTGTATGAACGGCCAGAGGTACAGGTCAATACATTAACGATCTCCCAAACAGAATAGGGGTCATTGGGATCTTCATAAGTTCTCATTACAGTAAATTCTGATACAACGGAAGACGTCATACTGGTATTCCATGCTACAGTTACCCCTCTTCCCTGGCGGTGTACATGCACAAAGTTAAATACCTGGTTAAACGGTTTGAGAGCAGTTGGACTAGTACTACCAACTTTTACTGGCAATTTTTCTGCAGTAGAAACAGATGCCATTAATACAAATGCTAAAGAGATAGTTATTGCTTTCATAAGGTTTGATTTTGAAATTAAACCTATGCAATAACCAAGCCATATCAAAGGTGTTTATCCATGATTTTTTACATTACTAAAATTCATTTTTCAACATACATGAATTATGAATATAATGCTAAGAAGAATTACCTACCAAAAGAAAATCCCCTTTGGGAAAGGGGATGAGTTTCTACGTAGTAATACAAATATTATTAAAGCTTCTTCAGCTTAACCTGCTGGTTCATTGTCTTGGAAATGAGCATTAAATAATACATGCCCGCTGACAAACTACCTGTATTAATAAAAAAGCTGTTCAATCCCTTGAGTAATTGTACTGTTCCTGTTTGCACAGTCCTGCCAGCATTATCTGTAAGCTTCCAGTGAGCCTGCTGTTCGGCGGCAACAGATATAGTAACTTTTGCTGCCCCATCAGTTACAGGATTGGGATTAATCTGAATCTTTGTTACCAGATCAGCAAAGGAAATAAATACAATGCCTGAATACATATAGCTCCCGTCTTTATCGATAGTTTTCAACCTGTATTGTGCAGACTGAACACCCAGCCCTACTACTTCATTATCAGTGTACCCATAGAAAGACGTGGTTGAAGTATTACCGCCTGCAGTTATAGTTCCAATGTTTACAAAGCCGGTTCCTGTGTTTCTCTCAATTACAAAATAATCTGTATTTCTTTCTTGCTCGGTTTCCCATTTCAACAATACAGATTCATTAAAATAATTGGCTGTAAATTTTATGAGATGCAATGGAAGGGTAAGATTTGATGAGCCGAAATAAAAAGATGAAAAGGAAGAAATATTTGCCTGCACAACATAACCATCCGTTCCATGAGCCTCGGTATATACCGGATTTATCAATGAAGTTGTTGAAGAAACACTGCTTCCGCATGCATCCTGGTTCTTTAGTATTTTAATATCACTAATAGCTGTAATACCACTTAAAGGATCTGCATCCAACGCATCAAACTCGGCTTTGGAAAAATATAACCTGATCCTAACAGGGGATGCAGGTTGAAATTGCGGGGTGATCGTTATGTTGCGGTCAAGGTATCTAACTGAGCCTTGTGTTCTGATAGCTCCAGAATGTTTATAAAAGCAAGAAGTGACTGTACCCAGCGTTTGTCCGTTGGCAAATATTTCAGCCAGGATATTTCCATCCGGCCCTGTTAGCGGTACCCAATAGTTGCTGTTGGTGGCATCAATAGTAACGGTTGAACCATTGTTCGAAGTGTTTACCGCTCCATCCGTAACATCAATGGTTGTTGGTAAAGTGCTTTTATTATTTCCGCCATTATTCTGGTAACCAAGGAAAGTATATTTCAGAATGGTTCCCGGCCGGGAAAGAACATTGGTTCCTCCGCCGGAAGGGCCTGAGGTAGAACCAATACTATCGGTAACAGTAAATATGATATTACCATTCTTTAATGCCAGATCACGGTAACGATCAGTTCTGAAAAAGTAGGGTACAGAATCATTTATAATTCCATTTCTCATATTATTAAGTTTGTAGCGATATAAGGTGCCCCTTCTTAAAGTTGGTACAAGCAGAGATTGGTGCCAGCCTGGAATATTTGTAAATCCATAATGATCAATACTGGAAGGTGCAATCGTTGGATATTGCATCCAGTTAGTACCCGACGTCAGCGTTACATTACAGTTTGAGGCTCCATTACAGGCAGGGTACATAGAAAAAATTGGGTCAGTAAATGTACCCGCAGCAAATGTATTTTCCTGCAGTACTGTTGCCCCGGAAGGGATCACCACTTCATTATAAGAAGTACTACTGCAATTACCGCCTGCCGAACTCCAATTGATATACCGGTAATTCTGTGCAGGGTTATCCCTGAAGCCGGCCCAATAAGGCCATGCATAGTTATTACCTGAAGAAATAATATTTATTTCATCATCTGTTCGTACGCCGTGTTCGCTACTGTATAAATTACCCCCTGTGCTGAGTGAAGGATAGCTAGTGCCATTATTTGTCTCCATTTCAAATGCCAGTCCTTGCGGGTTACGGTGCCCATATGAAAAAATATGGCTTCGGACAGCAACCTGGGGACCCCCTGCATCCGGATCCAATAAAGGGTTATCGGCTGGTATACTACCATCCAGGTTTATCCGTAAAATTTTACCCTGGTATTTTGAATAATTATTAGCACTGATTTCTGCCGAAGTCGG
>CAYPBW010000102.1:0-10314 GCA_964409055.1 uncultured Chitinophaga sp.
GTTATTTCATCAATAAATTCCATTCCTTTGTCTATATACAGGTGACAGGTAGTACAGGCACAAACACCGCCGCAATTGTGATGCAATTCGATATTATTCTTCAATGCAATCTCCAGCAGGGTTTGTCCTTCCTCCACATTGGTAAGGGTAACCGGTTCCAGTCCTTTCTGTTCAAAATTCAGTTTGATCGTATACATCTCTTCTCTTTATAAAAGTGGTGCAAAAGTAATGGTAAAACAAAAAAGGCACTTACTTGTTCGGGAAAACCATTAATCCGCCTGCTGAATACTGTCGGTAAGCTGCTGATACAATTGCAGTAATTGAGGATGTTCCTTCAGCGATTCCAGGTGTTTTTGTATCGTTTGTACATCATGCCGGAAAGCAGGACCTGTTTGCACATCTTTTGGGGAAATTTCCCGGATACGAAGGGCTGTTTCCTCGATCAATGGCAGTAATTGCCTGAAATCAAGTCCTTCTTTTTTACAAAACGCTTCAGCCAATGCATACAGGTGATTGGTAAAATTGCTCACAAACACCGCTGCTACATGCAGTTTAAGCCTGTCCTGATCTCCTGCATTAGCTACTTTTTCAGCTGCAATGGAACGGGCCAGTGCTTCAAGGGTTCTTTTTGCTTTTTCGTCACTGCCATCAAAAAAAACAGGTACATCGGGCAGGCTGTTCATTTCCTTGCGCAGGCTTTGCAGGGGGTAAAAAACACCATAGTGTTCTGTGACGCCACTCAATACTTCCATTGGAAGTGACGCTGCAGTATGTGCCACCACTTTTCCGGGCAGTAATAATTCTTTGGCAACTGCCGGAATGGAATCGTCATTAACTGCAATTATGTACACATCGGCATTCTTGTTGATTAAACTAATATAATTGGTAGATTCTGTATCCCACTCATAAGCAAGGGCTGATGCAGCAGAAGCATTTCGGCTGAACAGCTGAATGATATGGTGACCGGCATGTTTAAATTTCCTGCCCAGCACTGCTGCTACATTTCCTGAACCTATGATTACGATATCCATTATACACCTGTTAATTTGCTGAATATTATTTTATCAAAATAACCCGGGCTATTTTTGTCTTATGAAGTTCTCTCAACAGCTTGCTCTCGGTTATATAAGAGCAAAATTCAAACTTCTGGCGGCCATCTCCAAAAAGAAAGCGGCGGAAAAGGCTTTTGAGCTGTTTTGTACTCCACAGCGCCGAAACCTGAAACAACCACCCAAAATATTTGAGCAGGCAGAAAAGATACAACTGAAAGTAGAAGGAATAACCGTTAAAGGATGGCATTGGCACCTTGAAACTGCTGCCATTCCTCACAGGAAAGCTCTGATCATTCATGGCTTTGAATCATCGGCTATCAATTTTGACCGGTATGTACGTCCGCTGCTCAAAAAAGGGTATGAAGTGTTGGCAGTTGATGCGCCTGCTCATGGCCGAAGCGGTGGCAAACAGGTCAATGCACCGCTGTATAAAAAAATGATCCAGGCTGTTTATAAACAGTTTGGTCCTATACAATCCTTCATGGCGCATTCATTTGGCGGGCTGGCAGTAAGCCTTGCATTGGAGGAGATTAGTCACACGACTGATTATCGCCTCGTATTAATTGCACCGGCCACAGAAACTACTACTGCCATTGAAACTTTTTTCCGTTTCCTGAAACTGGATCCGGCCATCCGGCCTGAATTTGACAAAGTGATCATTAAAAAAGGAGGCGTTTCACCTGCCTGGTATTCTATACGAAGAGCGATGAAGCATATAAAGGCAAAAGTCCTCTGGATTCATGATGAAGATGATGACACTACCCCGCTGAGCGATGCCCTTAAAGTAAAAGCAGAAAACCATCCCAATATCCGGTTCGTAATTACAAAAGGATTGGGCCACCGCCGTATTTACCGCGACAACAAAGTGACCAAACAGATTGTTGAATTTTTATGAGATTACTGCTTTACCTGTTAGTTTTCGTTACTTCGTCCTGCCACAAAACAATTTCTGAAACCATGCCTGCACCGACAGCACCCAAGAAATATCACTACCTGGCCCTGGGCGACTC
This sequence comes from uncultured Chitinophaga sp., assembly GCA_964409055.1. Classification (GTDB taxonomy): domain Bacteria; phylum Bacteroidota; class Bacteroidia; order Chitinophagales; family Chitinophagaceae; genus JJ008. The sequence goes on from CAYPBW010000102.1 coordinate 2,063, forward strand.
ATATACCATCGGCGAAATGGTAGCGCCACCGGATAATTTCCCCAGTCAGTTATCGGCACTGATGAGTAATGATACCGTAAATTTTCAACCGGCAAGAATCATTGCCAAAACCGGGTGGACGACTGATGAACTGGAGGCGGGCATAATTGCTGCCAACCAGCAACAGCCCCTGAGGAGTTCCTATGATTTTGTTACCTTATTAATAGGTGTGAACAATCAATACAGGGGAAGGACGGTTGACAATTATAAACCAGAGTTTGAAGAGTTGCTAAAGAAAGCTATTCGTTATGCAGGTAATAAAGCAGATCATGTAGCCGTACTCTCTATACCCGACTGGGGAGTAACCCCCTTTGCCAATGGAAGAGACAGGACACAAATTGCTGCTGAAATTGATGCTTATAATGCAGCCAACAAACAAATCACACATTTATATAATGTACACTATATTGATATAACACCATGGACAAGAGAAGCCGCTAACGATCTGAGCCTGCTTGCCGCTGACGGATTACATCCTTCTGCAAAAGAATACCGGAGATGGGCGGAAAGTCTGAAACAATTTTTCCGAACGAAATTATAACTGATTATCATAGGGGAAATGAAGGGAAATCAATGCAAATGAAATAGCTGTAACAGACCTTAAAAATTGTTTTACGGAAAAATTTATTAACCTTGTCCTAACTTGCGGCCGCTGAAAAGCGGTTTTGTAGTAATATATAGTATCTCTTATGGCGAAGAATTTACTGATAGTTGAGAGCCCTGCGAAAGCGAAAACGATTGAAAAGATCCTGGGAAAAGATTTCCAGGTAAAGAGCTGTTTTGGCCATATCCGTGACCTGGAAAAAGCCGGAATGGGTATTGACCTGGAAAAGAATTTTGAACCCCGTTACATTGTTCCTGAGGAAAAAGAAAAAGTAGTGAATGAGTTAAAATCTCTTGCAAAAAAATCGGATGAAGTGTGGCTGGCAACGGATGAGGATCGGGAAGGTGAAGCTATCAGCTGGCATTTATGTGAGGTATTGGGCCTTGATCCGAAAACAACCAAACGGATCGTTTTTCATGAAATTACAAAGCCTGCTATACAGGAAGCTGTACAAAATCCCCGGAAGCTGGATATGAACCTGGTGATGGCGCAGCAGGCAAGAAGAATACTGGACCGCATCGTAGGTTTTGAACTGAGCCCTGTGCTCTGGCGCAAAATGAGTATGCGGAATAACCTGAGTGCAGGCCGTGTACAGAGTGTGGCGGTTCGTTTGATTGCAGAAAGAGAAAGGGAGATCAATGCCTTTGTCCCGGTCAGTACTTTTAAAATTGAAGCAGCATTTACAGCCAAAGATGTTACTGATAAAAATGTAACCTTTACCGCAGAAGGTAAAAAACAAAATACGGCAGAGGATGCAGAATCGTTCTTAAAAGGCTGTATCGGCGCCAACTATAAAGTAACGGATATACAGGTGAAGCCGGGAAAACGTTCCCCCGCCCCTCCCTTTACCACCTCCACGTTACAACAGGAAGCTTCCCGAAAACTGGGATACGGTGTATCCAGAACCATGCAGATTGCACAACGGCTGTATGAGAATGGTTATATCACTTATATGCGTACAGACAGTGTGAACCTGAGCAACACTGCATTGGGAGATATTACCAATACAGTAAAAAGTATGTACGGCGAAGATTATCACCAGTTCCGCAAGTACAAGAATAAAAATGAAAGTGCACAGGAAGCTCACGAAGCGATAAGGCCCACCTATATGAGCAATTCAACAGTACCGGAAGTTGAATGGCAAAAATTATATGAACTGATCTGGAAAAGGACCATGGCCTGCCAAATGGCCGATGCAGAACTGGAGAAAACAACAGCTAAAATTGAAATTTCAACCAATAAAGAAGAACTAACTGCCAGTGGCGAAGTTTTGAAGTTTGACGGATTCCTGAAAGTGTACCGGGAAGATAAAGACGAGGAGGAACTGGAAGAAGAAGCGAATGAAGGTATGCTCCCACCATTAACCGTTGGTCAGCAACTGCCCTTAAAAGAAATGAAAGCAACAGAACGGTTCAGCCGTCCCCTTCCGCGATACACAGAAGCTTCACTCGTAAAAAAACTGGAAGAACTGGGCATCGGTCGCCCTTCTACCTATGCACCTACCATATCTACGATACTTAAAAGAGGTTATGTTGAAAAAAGAGATAAGGAAGGTGTGCGACGAGACTTCAGGGTGTTCAGGCTGCAAAAAGATTCGGTTAGCAAACTGATGGAGCAGGAAAATACCGGTGCTGAAAAGGCAAAGCTGTTCCCTTCAGACCTGGGATTGGTTGTAACTGACTTCCTGAAGCAGTATTTCGATGACATCATGGACTATAGCTTCACAGCCCGCATTGAAGAAGAGTTTGATGAAGTGGCGGAAGGCAAGATGAAGTGGAATAAAATGATCAATGATTTCTACGATCCTTTTAAAAAAGATGTAGAAAAAACGATAGAAACAGCTGAGCGAATTAAAGGAGAAAGGATCCTTGGTACAGATCCGGAGAGTGGTAAGCCTGTAGTTGCCCGTATGGGACGCTATGGCGCCATGATACAGATCGGGGAAGCCAATGATGAAGAAAAACCAAGGTTTGCCAAAATACCAACCGGTCAGAGTATCGAAACCATCAGCTTTGAAGAGGCCATGAACCTGTTTGGCGCACAAGGCACCATGGGGCAGTATGAAGGGAAAGATATTTCGGTGAATGTAGGTCGCTTTGGTCCTTATGTAAAATGGGGCGATGAATTTATTTCCATCCCAAGAGGAACAGATCTTTCAACCGTAGATTTAGAAAAAGCCATACAATATATTAAGGCCAAACAAAAAGCTGATGCGCCGGTTGGCAATTATGACGGGAAACCTGTAACCAAAGGCAGCGGAAGGTTTGGCCCCTACATCAAATGGGACGGTATGTTCATCAATGTTCCGAAGCGATACAACTTTGCCAGTTTGTCGCAGGAGGATATGAATGAACTCATTGAAGCCAAGATCAAAAAGGAGGAAAACCGTTTCATTCATCGCTGGGCAGATGAAAAAATAGCTGTGGAAAATGCCCGCTGGGGTCCGATTATCAAATTTGGTAAAAAGATCATCCGGCTTCCCAAAAAAGCGGACGACACAAGGTACACAGCCGAAGAAGCAGCCGCATTTACGCTGGATGATGTAAAGAAATTTATTGAAAAAGAAGTACCAGGTGCATTTACAAAAAAAGGAACCACTAAAAAAACTACTGCCAAAAAAGCTCCGGCCAAAAAAACAGCAGTGAAGAAAAAAGCGGCGAAGAAGAAGTAATATTTGCCGCTATAAAGTACAAACTGATGAAACGTTCCTACTGGGAGAAAATGGCCCCTGCTTACGGAGAAGAAATCTTCGATGTGCTTCATAATGACAAAAAAGCACTGATCCGTTCTGTCATTAATAAGTATGCTTCAAAAAACAAAACAGTCATTGATATTGGTTGTGCTATTGGTAAATGGCTGCCGGTATTGGCTCCCGCATTCAAGAAAGTAGTCGCATTGGATATTTCTGCAAAGAATCTTGAGATCGCAGCGCAACGCTACCCGCAATACAAAAATGTACAATACCTGCGGGCTGATATGAGTGGTAAAAAAACAAAAGTTCCTGAATGCGATTTTGGTATCTGCATAAATGCTATCCTCACTCCTTCTCAAAAAGAAAGAGATATTTTCTTTTCTTCACTGGGGAATTGCGTAAAAAAGGGGGGTCGTATTGTCATTACTATCCCTTCGCTGGAATCGCACCTGCTGACCAGTGTAATTCAAAGGCAATATAAAATTGAGCAGCGTTATTTCCCTGAGGAAAAAAACGGTAAAGAAGCCATCAGAAAATGGAACAATATCCGGAGAGGCAATGCAGATATTGATGAAGTGCCGCACAAGCATTACCTTAAAGAGGAATTGCAGCTCTTACTGAAACAAAATGGATTTAAAGCCGAACAGTTTGAGAAAATAGAATACGACTGGACTACAGAATTTCACAACCCACCCACATGGTTGAAAGATCCCAAACCCTGGGACTGGATGGTAGTCGCTAAAAAATTGTGAGTTGTCAGTCATTTACACTTTTCCCTGCAAAATCCCTTCTTCTTTCAAAAGGATAGTTCAAGCGCTGTTTATTCATTATTCATCATAGTCAACTATTCCCCACTTGTGGAAAAGTTTAACTATTTCATGTGCTGCCTATTATTGAACTTGTGCATGAATCGCTACCATTGGAAACAAACAAAGAAATATCAGCCCTCTTTACCCTGATCGATGATCCTGATGAAGAAGTGTTTGGATTAGTCTCCAGCAAAATCATTGATTACGGAAAGAATATCATACCCAATCTCGAACATCTTTGGGAAACTACCCCTGATGAGGAAGTGCAGAACAGGATTGAAATGCTTATTCACCGGTTGCATTACAGGGATCTTACCGAAGATTTCAGGCAATGGAATGTTTCCGGCCATCATGACCTGATGCTCGGCGCTATGCTGACCAGCAAGTTTCAATATCCCGATATTTCAACGACACCGATATTGCAGGAAATAGAAAAAATCCGCCGCAATATCTGGCTGGAGTTGAATAATTATCTTACCCCTCTGGAGCAGATCAATATTGTAACGAGTATTTTATACAGCTATTATGGTTTAAAAGGAGGCGAAACGAATTACAAAGAGCCAAATGAATTTCTGTTACATAAAACATTGGAAGCAAAAAGAGGTAACCAGATCAGCAATGGTATCTTGTACCTTGTTCTTTGCGAACTGCTTGATATTCCGGTAAGGGCGATTCAAATCCCCAAACAATTCATCATCGCATATTTTAAGCCGGGTTATTCTGAAGAAAATCTTCCTAACCCTGTACATAAGATCGAGTTCTTTATTGATCCATCTTCCGGACATGTATTTACCCAACAGGATGTAGATGCTTATTTCAAACGCATTGCTGTACCGCCGGTTGGTACGTATTTCAAGCCGCAGAAAAACAAACAGGTTATCCAGTTATTGCTGGAAGAATTTGGCAAATGCTTCACCAGTGAAAAAGAAAGCTATAAGCAGGCTGAGTTAATTGAATTAGCGAAATTACTCGATACCTGACAAGCTCGTTTATAATTCCAGTTTCCAACCATCACGGTATTCTCTTTTGACGAATTGATTTGCCTCATCAAAGTTGGTAACCTTCATGTTCTTTGCATCCCAAAGTAATTTTTTCCGGCCCTGGTATTTATCACCCCAGCCCGTACGTTTCGGATTCAGCATCATCCAGCTGCGGATGGCAAGGTTACCCATGAGTATACTTTCTGTAAAAGGTCCTGCATACTCAAACGGTGAACTTGTTTTACCCTTGCCATATCCGGCTATACATGCATTTACCCACTGCAGGTAGTGCCCTTCTTTTACAAACTTTATATTTTGCTTATCGATTTTTATTTCTTTCATCCTTTTAGTTGGCAATAACCTTGGATTTTCTCCATAGCAATCAAGCAGCAATTTTCCCTTTTTACCAACCATCAGCACACCACCATCCCAGTTACCAAATTCTTCTCCTGGCAAAAGCTCGGCTGGCCGTTGTGGCAATAAACCACCATCGTGCCATGAAACCGATATCTTCCCTTTCCCATCTGTCCTTGGATAAGATAAATGTATAATTGAAGAAGGTGGACAACTATCCACATAATTGCCTTCCGCCCACATATCCTTCCAAACATTGCTTACGCTGCATTCTGCTGATTCAGGAAAAAGAATAGGTAAAATACGGTAGACAGGATCCATAATATGACAAGCCATATCACCAAGGGCACCTGTGCCAAATGCCCACCAGCCTCTCCAGTTAAAAGGCAAATAAGCCGGGTTATATTCGGTGAACTTAGCAGGTCCCAGCCAAAGATCCCAGTCAAGCTCTTTAGGCACATCAAATTGACCCTTAGGTGTGGGTATGCCTTGCGGCCATACAGGCCTGTTGGTCCAGGCATGAGCTTCGTATACATCACCAATCAATCCCTCATCAACCATTTTTTTTGCAATCCTTACGCCATCACCTGAGCCGCCCTGGTTGCCCATCTGTGTTACTACTTTATACTTTTTTGCGGCTTCTGTCAATATCCTTGCTTCATAAATATCATGGGTCAATGGTTTCTGAGTATACACATGTTTACCCAGTTGCATAGCCATTAATGTGGCCACAGCATGGGTATTATCTGGTGTGGAAACAGATACTGCATCAATAGCACTTTTTTCTTTTTCCAGCATTTCCCTGAAATCCTTGTAATAGGGTGCTTTCGGGAAACGTTCTCTTGACCCCTTTGCTTCCCTGTCATCCACATCACACAATGCCACAATGTTTACATAAGGACTCTTTGCAAACTCTATAAGATCACCTGCACCTTTACCACCCACACCAATACCTGCAATATTCAGCTTATCACTGGGAGCAATATACCCCCTGCCCAAAACATGTCTTGGCACGATGAAAAAAGCACCGCCTGCAATAGCTGTGTTACGGATAAATTTCCTGCGGGATGCATTCATACCTTTATTTTCTGTGGTCATTCTGCAAATTTTTATCAAGTTTACAGTAAAATAACAAGATGACCATCAACTGGGATGATTTTGAAAAAATTGATATACGACTGGGTACTATCATCGAAGTAGCCGATTTTCCCAAAGCAAGGAAGCCCGCCTATAAATTAAAAATAGATTTCGGAACTGAGTTAGGTGTCAAACAATCTTCTGCACAAATCACTTCACATTACAACAAAGAAGACTTATTAAAAAGGCAGGTAGTGGCGGTAGTCAATTTTCCGCCTAAACAAATAGCCGACTTTATCAGTGAGTGCCTGGTACTGGGTATTTATGATGCCAACAATGATGTAATTTTACTGAAACCCGATAAACCAACTGCCAACGGGCAAAAGATCGGTTAAAGATGAGTGAGCTGTTTCATACATATTACCATTCCCCGGTAGGCTTACTCAAAATAAGCGGAACCGAAAGCTATATTTCCGAAGTTACCTTTCATGATACTTCTCAAAAACCAGAAGGGAAAAAGAAACACTTGCCTCACCTGCTGATCAACTGTGTGGAGCAGTTGATTCAATATTTCAATGGGCAACGAAGGACTTTTGATCTCCCCCTTAATCAGCCGGGAACCGCCTTTCAGCAGGATGTATGGAATATCCTTACGCAGATCTCCTTTGGTAAAACGATAAGCTACCTCGAACTGGCAAGAAAAACAGGTGATACAAAAGCTACAAGGGCTGTTGCCAATGCAAACGGGAAAAACAATATTGCGATTATTGTTCCCTGTCACCGTGTAATCGGTTCCAATAAAGAGTTAGTGGGCTATGCTGGTGGTTTATGGCGAAAAAAATGGCTATTGGAGCATGAGGCCAAGGTAGCCTATGGGGTGCAAACCCTCTTTTAAGGACATACTTTTATTGCCATTGTATCAAGCGGCAAGGCACGGTTATCAATGAAAAAGATAGTTTGGCGGATCAGCCCTTTTTGTGTGGCAATGGCACAGGCAGTATCTGCCAATAAATTCCAGTTAATGTTTACAGAGTCATTGGCAAATACACAAAGCGTATCTGCATTAGCATTTCTTGAACACCTGAAAACACCATAGATATATTTCCTGTTTTGCATGAGTTCAACTGCAAAATCATTTACTTTCTGGCAATCTTCCAGGCAACGGTCAGGTACACTAGTAGCCAAATACAGCAGGGCAAATACCAGTAGAATTAAACTTAATAAAACTACTTTAACTTTTTTCATAAGAATTTACATACCTGAATGACAACCAGAAAGCCAGTATTGCTGCAACCAGATCGGCAGCATCAAACGTAAACATACTTGAAAGAAAATACTGGGCAAATTCAGCCACCAGGAGCAGCAAAGCAACCAACAATGGGAATCCGGGAATTACTATCTTACTCCAATTTTGCCATAAAAAAAGCGATGAAGCCAGGGCATAATTCCAGCAAAAATCAGGAAACTGAAATGTAATAATTCTACCCGTTGTACCATTTAAACTACATCGGTATACGGGTTGATTATCGTTCAGAATATTGATATGAAGCCAGGTATTGCAACGGAAAAAAATGTAAATACTCCCGCCAATTATTAGGGGTAGTATTACATGAATGAGTGTCAGCCTCAACTTTAAGTTCATTTCAACTCATCACTTGTAAATGCAAATGGCAGCAGGAAACGGGCTGTTTTGATGA
>CAYPBW010000103.1:0-10104 GCA_964409055.1 uncultured Chitinophaga sp.
TTACGTTTGATAAAGTGATCATTGATGCCGGTGAAGCTTTTGCACCGGGACAGGTGTATGTGGCGCTGAGCCGTTGTACCAGTTTAAACGGGCTGGTTTTAAAAAGTAAAATAAGACCCGGCAGTTTGCTGACCGACCCCAGGATCATACAGTTTGCCCGCAACAGTTCGTCCTCTGCTCAACTACAAAACGAATTGTTACAGGCCAAAAAAGAATACCAGTTAAGAATTTTGGTTGATTCATTTAATTATCACAATGCAATAAACAATGCTATTTCTCTGAAAGAATATGTGCTGGAAAACATTGATTCATTTAATAAAGAGGCAGTCGATTGGATTGAAAAATTGCTGAACCAACTCAATATGCTTCAGGAAACAGCAGCAAAGTTTCATAGCTGGTTGCAAGGCCAGTTTCTGCAACCGGAAGCTCCGGAAGAAAACAAAGTCATGCTGGAAAGGACAATTAAGGCTTCCGCACATTTTGTAAATGAAATAGAAATTATCATTACTTTATTGGAGAACACGGCTATTGTTACTGACAGCAAGCTGCACGCCAAAGAATGCAATGAGTTACTGAAGGATATTTTTGCAGTGCTTTCAGCAAAAAAGCATTTGATTAACGGGTTTTCCGGAAAAATTGATATAGCAGCCTGGCATCAGCGCAAAAGAAATTTTGTACTGCCTTCCTTCCCGGTTAATGTATATGCCGGTGCGGCAACACAGAAAACAGACAGCCCTCATCCTGCATTATTCATGCAATTGAAAAAACAACGGGATACTTTTTGTGAAAAACGGGACCTGCCTGTTTATATGGTGGCCAACAGCCAGACACTGGATGAGATGGCCCGTTACCTGCCGCAATCACCGGAAGAGTTGAAAAAGATCAGCGGAATGGGTGAGGCAAAGATCAGGCAGTACGGACAGCCGTTTTTAGATATTATCCTCGAATACTGCCATGAACATGGGCTGTCTTCTCATATTTATGAAAAAATACCCAAGAAGGAAAGAAAGCCAAAAACGGGTACGGCTAAGAAAAAAGGAGATAGTCATGCGGAGTCTTTCCGTTTATTCAAAGAGGGAAAAACGATTGCTGAAATTGCCAGCGAAAGAAATTTAGCCATAAGTACCATCGAGGGACACCTGTGCCGGTTCATCAGCAGCGGTGAAATAAATATTGAAGAAGTAATCGGTAAGGAAAAAGCAGCAATGATTTTGGAGGCGTTGAAAGACTATGATGGAACAAGCGTTGGCCCTGCAAAAGCAAAGCTGCCGCCGGAGATCAGCTATGGTGAAATAAGAATGGTGGTTGCTGGTATGAAATTGTTGCAGAAATAATCACCTGATAACAACCACTGTTCCTTTTCTTGTTTCTTTTGGTTTACCGGGAATGGTGAATTCTGCATACCATACAAATATGTTGCTGTCGGTATCCAGTCCTTTTACCTTTCCCTTCCATCGTTCGAAAGGATTGTCCGTATAAAAAACCCGTTCTCCCCACCTGTTGTAGACGCTAAGCCGGTAATCTGTTAATGATAATAAACTTCCCAAAGGGCCAAAGCCATCGTTCCTGCCATCATTATTGGGAGTAATTGCAGAAGGGAAATAAATGCCTGTACAAGAAAAATCTTTTTCGGCTTTACCGGTTGCCGTCAACGGACAGACATCTGTACCCGATATCTGAACATTATAAAATCCCTCTGAGAGACCCGAGATGATCGTACTGGTTTGTGGCGGAGTAGTATTCCATAAAAGGTTAAGCGGCACCCCGGCAGCCCCGGTTACATCAACTGTCAACGAGCCGCCGGTATTGGTTTGACAGTTCACTGTTTGCAGCATGATCACCTCTGCATCTATTATATATATGTCTTTGGTAAAGGTTGAAGGTGCATTATCTGGCCCACCGGCTGTGAGAGTAACAGTATATTTTCCGGGGCCAGAAAAAGTATGTGATGGATTAATGATCGAAGAGGTGTTATTACTTCCCGAAGCCGGATCGCCAAAATTCCAGCTATATGTTACGGGACAAAGTGCAGAGGTATTGGTGAAGTTTACCGTTCTGCTACTAACACAACTGTAAGTAAAAGATGCATCGTTTGGCGTCGCTTCTTTTATTACAATATCATCTATAGCAAAGCCATCATAATTGTTACAGATTGTTCCTGCACCAAAAATGAACCGGAATAACACAGCCGGTCTGCCGGCGAGATAGGGCATTGTATGTTTAGCAAGCACCCATCCATTGCTGCCATTACCACCCTGGCAACTGCCGGAGGTTGGCTGCATATTTCCTGACCATCCATCCCTTGTTGTACTAAGCGGCGCCAAATAAGTAACGGGCGAAAAATTATACCAGTTTGTGTTCAGGCAATTGTTGACATCACTTGCCGACCCAACATTGGTCCAGGAGGCACCATTGTCCAATGAATATTGTAAGGCAGCTCCGTCAAACCTTCGTTCCATTTCCCAAAATACCTTGAATTCTATATATGGATATTGCAAATTCGTAAAATCAAAGCAGGGGCTTTGCAGCCAGGATGCTTCACCATCCGTATAGGTGCTGCCGGTAAGACCGCCGACTACCCAGCACCGTGTACCGCCACCGGCTGCATTGATAACCGGTTTAGCCGGTGTGCCCCAGGCCCAGTCATCACCGGTACCACCAGAAACCCAACCGCCATCGGACAATTCGAAACCTTCATTATAGGGAAAGCTGTTTATGCCACCGGTACATTGACTATACGCTACAACACCTGAAAAAAGTATATGAAACAATAAAACAACGATCCGCATCTTCATTAATTTCCGCAACAGTATCTCCGCTGCAATAATAGAAACGGCAAATTTACACCATAATGAATGATCTGTTTACTGATTAATCTTCTTTGTTTCTCCGGATTCGTCTATTATTAATTATTCACATTTAACAGCATTAAACTTGTCACATTGAAGTTTATCTATAACTTCATTTTACTACTTACTTAACCCATTTATGGAGCCAGCCAACAGCCCTGCTTACTGCATTGTAAGCACACATGAAATTGCTGAAGTGCGCCAGCAAATTTCCAGCGGACAAAACGGTTTGTTTACACTAAAGTCTTACCGGCCCGGAGAAGTCATTGCAGATTTTTCAGCAGGTACTATCTCTGCCGAACCCACTTACCTCACTGTGCAGGTTGATACGGGCAAACACATCACCCTGCAACCGGATTTTCTGCAGTACATCAATCATAGTTGTGAGCCCAATGTTTTCTTTAATACCACAACCATGAAACTGGTAGCGTTAAAAGAATTACATCCGCAGGACGAACTTGTTTTCTTTTATCCTTCTACCGAATGGAAAATGAACCAGCCCTTTGATTGCTATTGCGGCCATGCCTGTTGCCAGGGAGAAATCCGCGGCGGCGCTTACTTATCTAAAGAGGCAAGGGAAAAATATCAGCTTACTGATTTTATTCAACAACAGCTGGCAAAACAAGATGCCAGGAAAAAAGTAGCCTGACGAATGAAAACCGATGAAGCGAAAAGATTACTGAAGCCGTATATGGTCTGGGTACTGGCTCCGCACCTTGAGTCGGATGATCCCAACATCCGGTACTATTATGATTTTTCTCAAAGCATCAAAGAGTATACCCGGGTATTCGAAGAGCTGGAAACCGGGTGGAAGTGGCAACCGGTAACCATGCTTGATTTTAAGACCGTCATTCATTCAATCGCAAAAGACAAAAGCGGTAAAACACCACTTGTTCTCAACCTGTGTGATGGTGATGAGATCAATGGTACCCCCGGTGTTTCTGTCATACATGAATTAGAAAAGCATGGCCTGATCTATACAGGGTCTGATGCTCATTTTTATACTATCACCACCTCCAAGATCCCGATGAAGAAGGCTTTTGACAAAGCGGGGGTGCCAACAGCGGCATGGAGGGTAATCACCGAAAAAAAAGGTTCTGTAAAAGGGCTGTGTAAACGAATCGGGACGCCGCTTATTATTAAGCCGGCGGTTTCAGGGGGCAGCATGGGTGTATCGGTAAAAAATGTTGTGAACACGGAGGAAGAGCTGGTTCAACGAGTAGAAGAAATTTCAAAAGGCTACCGTGGCTGGAACCTGTTGGCTGATGGCATTTTTGCGGAACAATTTATCAGCGGACCGGAGTTTACCACTTTCATCACAGGTTCTGCTGATGACCCGGATAATTGTATGGTATATGAACCTGTAGAACGGGTTTTTCATCCTTCTTTGCCGGAGTCAGAAAAGTTTCTGTCATTTGACAGACTTTGGGAAATTTATGAAGACGAATCTCCCATGCCGGAAAACCAGAACTTTTATGAATACAGGCCCGTGAAAGGAGAATTAGTGCCGGCATTAAAAAAACTCAGCCTTGATGCTTACAAAGCCTGCGGCGGAAAAGGTTATACCCGTATTGATATCCGGCAGGATGCTGTTACCGGCAAACTATATATGCTGGAGGTAAACGCACAATGCGGACTGAGTGAGGATGAAAACTATACTTCTATTGGCGCCATTTTAAAAGCCTCCGGCGTTTCATTCACTGAAGTAATTGGGGAGATATTAAAAGATGCGCTGAGAAGAAGTGTGCTCACACAAGCACCTGTAAAGAATAAACGGACAGCAAAAAACAAAACTATTATTAAGGTGAAATAGTGTTCCCGCCTTATTACCTTAGCAAACCATGAAAGTTTGTGTACTGCAGCCCGACTATTCCACTACCGGGGTTGATTATAAGAATTATGATCCGCCAAGAGATCTTGCACCGCTAATTCCCGAAGCAGAAGTACACACTATTTTTCTGAATAAACTCACAACGTACAAACAGTTGAAAGAACTCAGCAAACAGGGTTATGATATTTTCGTCAATCTCTGCGAGGGTTATTTAGAATGGGAAGTACCGAGTATTGATGTAATCTATACACTGGAATTACTGAACCTTCCGTTTACAGGACCGGGCACCAACCTGTATGACCCTCCCAAAGAATTAATGAAATACCTGGCCTATTGCGAAGGGGTAAAAACACCGGGCTATGTAATCATTCATGAACTAAAGGATGTGGAGGAAGCTGTAAGGCTTTTAAAGTTTCCTTTGTTTGTTAAACCGGCCAAGGCCGGAGATAGCCTGGGAGTAGATGAACATTCGCTGGTGCATAACAAAATTGAACTGCAGCAAAAATGTATCAGCATAATTGAGGAATACGGCCCCTTGCTTGTTGAGGAATATATAGCGGGCAGAGAATTCACCGTTTTGGTAGTTGCGAATACCGATGAGCATAGCTGTACAGTTTTTAAACCGGTCGAATATGTTTTCCCCGAAGGAAGAGCTTTTAAAACGTATGCACTAAAAACATCAGAACTGCATCCCGATTGCAATCTGCCCTGCAATGATGTGTTACTGGACAAAACTCTTCGATCCGCTACCGAAAAGATCTTTAAGGGCTTTAACGGCGTTGGTTATGCAAGACTGGATTTCCGGGTGAATGAAAACAATGAGGTTTACTTTCTTGAAATAAATTTTACCTGTTCCGTTTTTTATAAGGACGGCTACGAAGGTTCTGCTGATTATATTTTAAAACATGATGGTATCGGCCAGTCTGGATTTCTCAGGCATATAATTAAAGAGGGAATTGCCCGCCACGAAAGAAAGAAGAGGCCTTATGCTATAAAAGGAAATTCCATCGCCGGGTACGGTATTTATGCTAATCGCCCTATCCGAAAGAGTGAAGTCGTTTTTAAAGGGGAAGGAAGGGCTCAGCGTATCATTACCAAACGATTTGTTGAAAAGAACTGGAACGAAGATGAAAAACTGCATTTCCGCCGTTATGCATATCCTGTCAGCGATGAAGTGTTTATTCTCTGGGATGAAGATCCCGCAGAATGGGCACCCCAAAATCATTGTTGTGACCCCAATACGGCTTTTGACGGACTAAATGTTATTGCATTAAAAGATATTCCGCAAGGCACTGAACTCACTCTTGATTATGCTGATTTTTTGGATGAAAATATGGAACCATTTGATTGTCAGTGTGGTTCTTCATTATGCCGGGGAAAGATTTCGGGCAAACACGGCAATACTTTAAATTTGCGGGAACAATCCCTTTCCGGGTTAAACGACTTACCAACCCAACGGTCTTAGGCTTACTCCATTAAATTTTACTGACTCATAAGATGATTTATCTTAAAAAGATGAACTATGTCCCGTTTTGCCGTACTTAAACAGATCATGTTACAACACCGCAGCCGCCTGGTGCTGACCTATATTCTTTTTTCACTGGAAATGCTGGGCAACCTGCTCAGACCTTTTTTCCTGGGTATAGCTATAAACGAGCTGATCAGGGGAAGTTACCAGGGGTTGGTACTCTTGTCCTCCGTTCATTTGGGCTGGCTTTTGATAGGTACCATCCGTCACCGGCTTGATACAAGAACATACTCCGCTATTTACACATCGCTGGTAACAAAATTCCTTGCAAGAAGATATAATAAATCAGATGTTTCAAAACTAAGTGCACACTCTAACCTTGCAAGAGAGTTTGTTGACTTTTTAGAATTTGACCTTGTCTATATCATTGAGGCCCTTTATAGCATTTTTGGTTCACTTATCTTGTTGTTTTTCTATGATACCTCGGTAGTACTGGTTTGTCTGAGTATTCTTTTGCCGGTAGTAGCCATCAGCTACCTGTATGGTAAACGAATGAAACTGCTTAACAAGCAGAAAAACGATGAGCTGGAAAAACAGGTAGATGTTATCTCCACCGGTAACACCCACCTGATCAAGCAGCATTACGATAATTTAAGAAAATGGCAGATCCGCATCAGTGACCAGGAAGCATGGAACTTTGGGCTGATGGAAATATTAGTGATGGTTGTCATTGGTGTTTCTCTGCTTATTACCAATAAAACAGCCGGGTCCGGTATTGAAGCCGGCAGCCTTGTTGGTATCTATAGTTATATTCAACGCTTTGTTTCCGGGCTTGATACAATTCCATACACCGTTCAGCGTCTTTCATCCCTGAATGATATTACAAGAAGGATCGAATTGCAGGAAGAAGATCTTACGAGTCCGCCTCTCAAAGAAGTTGCCTGAAAGAATAACAATAAAAAAAGGAAAGAGAACTCTTTCCTTTTTTATTACGAACTTTTTATTTGATGGCTCTCAGCACCTGCCGGCTTCCGTCATCCATTGCTTTTTTGGCCGCATCATCAATTTTTCCTTCAAACTTTCCGTCTATTTTCGGCTGTGCTTTTACAGAACCGTCTGCCAGGCTTTTCAATAACATAGTGGCTTCTATAGTAAAGGAAGATGCTGCGTTAGGGTCTGCATTCTTTACTGCTTTTAGCAAGCCACCAACCTTGCTGCCGCTTTTTACCCTTACAAATGTGGTAGCAAGGGAGTAATCACATTGGGAGTTTTTAGCCTCCTCTTCTGAAGAAACGTTCACAGCTTCTATATTTCCACCTATCAAAATACCGGTAAGATATTGCTGCAATTCAGCTGTATTAATATCTTCATTTCCTGTGGGAGCCAGCACTCCAATTCTTAGTTTTCCTGAACCTTTGGGATCGTTAGCCGCAGGCTTTTCTTCATCATCATTATTATTATTTTTCTTGTATTGGTTCATGATCTCGTTAATATCCAGCTTATCCTGCAGGTCCTGTTCATTTTTTGTTTCGGTATATCCAATAGGAATTTCAAATAACATTGAATCCAGTTTGGCGGTTGTCAATTCTAATGTTTCCAGGTTGGTTTCAAACTGGCTGGTGCTTTTTTTACCATCACCCATAATAATGGTGGTTGTCTCAACAAGCGGAAAGCCTAATTTTCCTTTACCCCGTCTACGAGTTACAAATTTGTCTGTACACTCCGGCTTTTGGCGGTCGGTTTGCTGCGGATTGTTATATCTTTTGTAGTTAACCGGGCAGTTGAATTGTGGAAGGTCAATGTACCAACCATCTGTTTTTATAAGCAGGCTGTCTTTCATGGTACAGGATTCGGGAGACGGCACCATTTTATTGCTGGTCCATACATGGCGGGCATTAAAGCCGTACATTTTTTTTCTCTCACCAGTATCAGTAATACTATATGAAATATAAATGATACCTCCTTTTTGTGTAGTGGTGGGCTTGGGAGGCGTTTTTGTTTTCGGTACTGTTTTTACATCTTCATCAATAATTTCCTCATCATCTTTTGCAAAAGGTTCTATATAATAAAGCTTCTTTTTATCATTGATCTTAATGGTTCGCTGCAAGTCGCACTGTTCTATTGTTATTGGACTGGCGGGCATGCCCATCATACTTCCTGGCTCTGTTCGCTTCCGCATTCCTTTCACATAGATGGTTGTCTCCATTTTCATGCCCATCATATTCGTTACCTGGCGGAGTTTGTATTGCTGTGCTTCTGTTTTGGTACTTAGAAACAAAAATCCAAGGGAAACAATTGCAAAAAGGAAAATACTCTTTTTCATTTTTATTGAAGGTTTAATGGTTTTAATAATGATAAATTAAAGGTAGCTATTCAGTATAAATTATATACTGAGGGAGAACTAAATTGACAGGAAATTTTTGATGCCTTTATCTTCCCATAAACACCATCAATATCTGCACATCACTGGGATTGATGCCCGATATGCGGCTGGCCTGTCCAAGGGTGCGGGGTTTTATACGGGTGAGCTTTTCTCTTGCTTCATTCCCTAAAGAAGCTATTTTTTTATAATCGAACGTTTCCGGAATTTCCAGTTCCTCCAATTGAGACATTCGCTGTACCAGCTCTTTTTCCTTTTCTATATAAACATCATATTTTACCTGGATGGCAGCCTGTTCAATGGCTTCTTTTGTAAATGGCGTTAATGCCTCTTTCAGTTTGGGAATAGCGTCAGCAAATTCAGCTAATTCTACATCCGGGCGAAGCAGGATCTTTTGTGCTTTTTGCTTTTCAACAATTGGAGAAGAGTTGATTTTCTCAAACCAGCTATTTATCTCATCCGGCTCAATGGCCATTTCTTTTAAAATGGTTTTTATTTTCTCAACCGATTCTCTTTTAGTTTTAACCCGGTCCATTCTTTCCTGTGATGCAAGACCTAGCCGGTAGCTTAATTCCGTCAATCGCAGATCTGCATTGTCCTGCCTCAGCAATGTCCTGAATTCAGCCCTTGATGTAAACATGCGGTAAGGCTCCTGGGTGCCCTTACTGATCAGGTCATCAATCAATACCCCGATATAGGCATCGCTTCTTTTTAAGATGATCGGCTCTAGATTCTTTGCCTTTTGATGGGCATTGATTCCGGCCATTAATCCCTGGCAGGCCGCCTCTTCGTAACCGGTGGTGCCGTTTATTTGACCGGCAAAAAAAAGATTTTGTATCAGCTTGGTTTCCAATGAATAATTAAGCTGTGTGGGCGGAAAGAAATCATATTCAATAGCGTAACCAGGCCTGAACATCCGGGCATTCTCAAAACCAGGTATATTACGAAGTGCTTCGTATTGTGTTTCTTCCGGTAAGGATGTGGAGAAGCCATTTAAATATATTTCTACGGTATTCCAGCCCTCTGGTTCTACAAAAAGCTGGTGCCTCTCCCTTTCAGCAAACCGGTTAATTTTATCTTCTATGCTTGGACAATACCTGGGTCCCACTCCGTCTATCCTGCCTGCGAACATAGGACTACGGTCAAAGCCCGATTTTAAAATATCATGTACCGATTGGTTGGTATAAGTAATCCAGCAACTCCTTTGTGTTTTTGGCTTTTCGATATCCAGGAAAGAGAAACCAAGCGCCTCATCATCCCCCGGTTGTTCTTCCATCTTGCTATAATCAAGGCTCCGGCCATCAATTCGGGGCGGCGTACCTGTTTTCAGTCGGTCACTTTCAAATCCCAGCGAAACCAATTGTTCGGTAATGCCGGTGGCAGCCTTTTCGGCCATTCTTCCGCCTCCGAAGTTCTTTTCTCCAATATGAACGATTCCGTTTAGAAAGGTACCGTTTGTCAGTACTACTGACTTAGCCTTGATTTCATGCCCCATACCGGTGATCACACCTTTACACTCCATTCCTTCCACCAATAATCCTTTCACCATATCCTGGTAAAACTCAAGATTGGGTGT
>CAYPBW010000104.1:0-2528 GCA_964409055.1 uncultured Chitinophaga sp.
CGATGCTTTCAATGGCGTCTGCAGGAATCTGGTCGAGCTCCATGTTGGTGGGACGGCCATCCACAAAAATCTGCGGTGCATTATTTCGCATGGTTACATTTCCGTCAATATCAACATTAACTGAAGGCACATTGCGCATTACATCTACGGCGGTGCCACCTGCTGAAACCAGGTTTTTATCTACATTAAAAACTTTTCTGTCTATACCAAGTCTCAAACCCGGGTTAGAAGCAACAACAGTTACGTTGTCCAGCACTTTATCTTCAATATCAATTTTAATATTGCCCAGATCTTTGTCCAGAGCACTCATCATAGCACTCATGTCGCCATTGGGTTTTAGATCGAAGGATACATTTTGAACATAAGGTTTGAAACCAATAACAGAAACCTGTAGTTTGAACTGGCCAAATGCCGGAACATTTTCTAAACGAAATTCACCGTTGGATTTGGTCAGCATACCTGCAATAACCACATCTTTTCTTTTTTTGGTGGCAGAATCCATTTTATTCTGCAATAGCTGAACGGAGGCGTATTCAATAGGCTTTTGAGATTTTGCTTCTATCAACTTACCATAAAAAGAGCCGGTCATTTGAGCCCTTCCATTGGCAGCAGGTCGGTTTCCGCCTCCTGGTTGTTGGGCCATAATCGCATAACTTATTAAAAATGAGGCTAAAACTGCAAAAAACTGTTTCATTATTTCGAATTGTAAGGGTTAGACGCTCAAAGGGGGTTTTACTTGCTGACAATAAAATGACAACTGGATGAATGGCTAAAGACAATCATGAAGGGGAAATGTTTGATTTGTACAGTGCTGTTGATAAGTTAAGCCGTTAGCTGCGTGATGATTATTTGTACAATACCAATAATAAAACCGATAACAGCGCCAATGATCTCGACGAACCGGAACTCTTTTGACATGATCTGGTAAAGCAACTCTTCCAGTTTATCAGAAGAGAAGCTGGATACTTTATTAATTACGATATGTTCCAGGTCCAGCTCAGTTTTCAGGTTGCCGGCAAATTGTTTCATCAATTGAGGAAAGATGAGCTCCAGTTCTTTCATAAAAGCTCCTTTCATTTTGTTGATGGTTTTATCACCTATGAACATGCTGATAACAGGCATTTCATCACTGAGTTTATACCGGAGAAATTCGTCGATGTGCTGTTCGATCAGCGGCATTACTTTTTTCAGGTTTTCCGGGCTGCTGATCTTTTCTTCAATATCTGTGAATGACAAAAATTCATTGCTCACCAGCTTGCCCAGTTTTTCGGCAAATTGTTGTTGTCTTTTAGGAAATATGCCCTGAAAAGTGATCCCCAGTATCCTCTTAGGTTCACGGGGATGAAAAAGCATCTTGATGGCGACCCAGTTGGTAACCCATCCGATAAAAGCAGAAATAACAGGTATGATCAGTAGCCAATAATTCATGCGAATGATATAAAATGAAACCCCGTCTCTGTTGAAACGGGGTCAGTTGGGGTGGCTAACCGGGCTCGAACCGGCGACCCTCAGAACCACAATCTGATGCTCTAACCAACTGAGCTACAGCCACCATGTTTTCGGGCAGCAAAAATAAGTAAAATGAGTTTTCAGTAAAAATAAAAGAAGCTTTACGCCGTATTATTTCGAAAATAATCGGAAGGCCTGTCAACTGCTTTTCAACCATTCATCAAAAACACTTGTTAAAAGCGTATAAGGGCAAGAAAAACAGGCTTTTTGCGTTATTTTTGGATTATGTCCAATACACTTAAATATCTTTTGAATATGAAAAGACTCCCGATCCTTGTGCTGGTGCTGGTAGCTGGTATGTTCCTCGCTTTTAAGTCTATCAATGCCGGAGCAAAAACCCCTGTGAATCCGCCTTCCAAATACGAACAGATCATGAAACTGGTGGGTGAGATGTTATCCCAGGGCCATTACAGCCCGCAGGATATTAATGATGCCTTTTCCCAAAAAGTATTTACTAAGTACATGAAGGAACTGGATCCGGAGAAGAACTTTTTTCTAAAGGCTGACATTGATGCTTTAAAAAAATTTGAAACCCGGGTGGACGATGAAATTAAAGGGGCACCTGTTGAGTTTTTCCTGGCTGCCGGAAAATCTTTCACTACCCGTATGGAGCAGGCCTCCGCCATTGTCAATGAATTTTTGACAAAGCCATTCGATTTTACGATTGACGAAGAAGTAATGCTTGATGCAGACAAACTGGAATACCCTGGTAGTGAGAAAGAAATCAGGGAACGCTGGAGGAAAAAGCTGAAATATATGACCCTCGAACGTTATGCCGACCTGCTGGATACCCGGGAGAAAAACAAAGGCAAAGAAGGCTTTGTGGTCAAAACCGACGAAGAACTGGAAAAAGAGGCAAGAGAAAAAGTAAAGCGGATCATGGACAGAACTTTTGAACGATACCGCTTCAAATTTTCAGATGATGATAAATTCAACCTGTATGTAAATGCTATTACTACAACGATGGATCCGCATACAGAATTCTTTCCTCCCGTTGATAAAAGATATTTTGATGAAGA
>CAYPBW010000104.1:2628-10050 GCA_964409055.1 uncultured Chitinophaga sp.
AAAGTAGTATCACTGATCCGTGATGAAATAGTACAGGATGAAACCTTTGCCCGCAGTGCTATTGTAAATAACAATGGTTCTAAAATCGGGTATATCTTTCTTCCCGAGTTTTATGCTGATTTCGACCGCCCTAATGGCAATCGCAGTTTTACAGATGTGGCTAATGAAGTAAAGAAACTGAAGGAAGAAAAAGTAGACGGTATTGTGATTGATCTCCGGAATAACGGTGGTGGTTCCTTGTACGATGTGGTGCAAATGGCCGGTTTGTTCATTGATGAAGGCCCGATCGTACAGGTTAAAGACAGGGAGAATAAACCAAGTGTTTTAAAGGATAAAGACAGGAATGTATTGTACACAGGTCCGTTGGCGGTAATGGTCAATGAATTCAGTGCATCAGCCTCTGAAATTTTTGCGGCAGCTATACAGGATTATAACCGTGGTGTAATTATCGGTAGTACCTCTACTTATGGCAAGGGAACGGTGCAGCGGAATATTGGCCTGGATCCTGAAAATGGTTTCTCCATGTCAAACTCTGATCTGGGTACTATCAAACTGACCTTGCAGAAATTCTACCGGATCAACGGTGGTTCCACACAACTGAAAGGAGTAACGCCTGATATTGTGCTGCCCGATAACCTGGAATATTTGAAAGTAAGAGAAAAGGATGATGAGGATGCATTGCCCTGGGATGAGATCAGTAAAGCCCCGTATAATGCCTGGAAGCCCGGTTATGATCTGAAAACCATCCAGGAATTCAGCAACCAGCGTTTGGAAAATGATAATACATTCAAGCTAATCAAAGAAAGCAGTGAGTGGTTGTCCAAACAAAATGACAAACAATATTCACTGAAACTGGATAAATACAGGGCAGAACTGAAAACGATCCGCACTACACAAAAGCAATTAGAATCTTTGCTCAAATTAAATACTGAACTGAATGTGGCGGCGCTGCCCAATGAAGTGAACCGCTGGGCTGATGATAAGAACAAACAGGAACGCTTCAACCAATGGCTGAAAAACCTGCAGAAAGATATTTATCTCGACCAGGCCCTCAAAGTAATGAGTGATATGATCAGCCAGCAAAACCTGGTCAAATCCAAAGAAACAACGGAGCCGGTAAAAAAAGCATTTTAATTAAGAAAGTATTTCAAATTTGTTAAAAGCTCCTTCGGGAGCTTTTTTCACATATATATGTTAGTTGATCTTCAAATGCCCGCAATAGTTTTGCTAAAACTTTTAACCATGCTACGAGTAAAAAAGATTATGTTATTAGTTGTGCTGGCAATAGCTTTCAATGCCGACGCACAAACGAAAGAGATTTACACCCATCCTAAGTTTGATTCTATTGCACACAATCATACCCAGTTGGCCATATTGCCCTTTGATGTGCTGATAAACCTGCGCCCTAAAGAAAAAGAGAAACTGAAACCGGGAGAACTGGAGCAGATTCAAAAGAAAGAAGGAGAAGCTGTGCAAAGTGCGATACAAACCTATTTCCTGAAGAAAAAAGAGAAAGAAGACTTTAAAGTCAATTTCCAGGATATCAGCAAAACCAATGCGCTGCTGATAAAGAACGGCTGGACAATAGATTCCCTGAGGGCAAAAACAAAAGAAGAGATATGCACTTTGCTGGGTGTTGACGGGCTGATCTCGGGAACATTGAATACAGATAAGCCCATGTCTGAGGGTGCTTCTATTGCACTGGGTGTGGCTTTTGGTTTTTGGGGGCCTACCAATTCCGGCAAGTGTACTATCAATGTGCATGAAGCAAAAGAAGGGGAGTTGCTATGGAAGTACGAAAAAACTTTATCACGCAGCCTTGGAAGTGATATCAATACAATCATCAATACCATGATGAGAAAAGCATCAAAGAAATTTCCCTACGAGGACATCAAATAAATATTGGCCGTACATAAAAGAAAAGGTTCGGAAAATCCGAACCTTTTCTTTTTATATCCTTACCATACCAGTGCGCTGGCACCGAGTATGGCAGCATCGGCTTCTTTCAGATCACTGAATAGCAGCTTCACTTTATTCTTAAATACCTGGATCAGGTTGGCCTCCATAGCCTGCCGGGTCGGGTTCATAATGAGATCGCCGGCCTTGGTCAGGCCTCCGAAAAGAATAATAGCTTCAGGAGAGGAGAACATGACAAAATTGGCCAGGGCTTCCCCTAAAATTTCCCCGGTAAACTCAAATATTTCATTGGCAATTTTATCTCCCTTGATCGCACATTCATAAACAGTCTGGCTCGTTAGCTCATTAATAGAATAGTTGCGTAACAAACTCTCTTCTTCGGGATAGCGGGTTAATAATTCCAGCGCTGTTTCCCTTACACCTGTTGCTGAAGCATACGCTTCCAGGCTGCCCTTCGCCCCGGTTCCTTTATGAAGTCGGCCAGCGGGACGAATAATTGTATGCCCCAGTTCTCCTGCAAAACCATCATGACCGAGTACAATCTTTCCGTCAATGACAATACCGCTGCCCACACCTGTTCCCAGTGTTATGACAATAAAATGCTTCATACCCCTGGCACAGCCATACATCATTTCACCTACAGCGGCTGCATTGGCATCATTGGTTAATTTGGCCGGCAGACCAAACCGCTCATTAATCATGCTGGCCAGCGGAATAATGCCTTTCCATTTCAGGTTTGGAGCATATTCAATCGAGCCGCTGTAAAAATTACCATTGGGCGCCCCCATCCCAATGCCTACAAATTTGTCAGTGCCACCTGCGTCTTTGATCATCGGATCCAATTTTTGGTGCAGGTCTTCAATGAACTCCTGTACGGTTTCATGTTCATTGGTCAGCATCCTGTCCTGTACGAGGATATGGCCGTTACGGTCAACCACACCAAATTTTGTATTGGTGCCGCCGATATCTATTCCTATTGCAAATTGAGACATGGTTCTTATTTTAATTAATGACCGCCTGTACTTACTTCCGCATCGTAATCAATACCCTGTTTTTTCAAAATTCCTTTTACCGCAAAAGCAAAGAAGGCGAGGTAGGCAAAACAAATAGCCGCTACAATATAAGACTGATGGATACCGATAATATCGGCCAGTTTTCCCTGGATAGGAGGAATGATACCGCCGCCCAAGATCATCATAATAAGAAAGGCAGATCCTTCAGAAGTGTATTTGCCCAAACCGGCTATGGATAAACTGAAAATACTGGGCCACATAATAGAACAAACCAGCCCGCCGCTCAGGAAAGCATAAATGGCAACTGTTCCGGTTGTCATCAAACCAATAACCATGGCCACAATTCCCAGTACACTAAAAAGAAGCATCGTACGGGCAGGTTTATCCTTGCTGATATAGAAAGCAGCAATTTGAATCAGCACACACACTACATAAAAGTAAAGCGGCTTCATATCATATTGTGCTGCTGTGTTAATACCAATCAGTATTCCAAATGCCACCAGCGGAACGATAAAGCGGAGTATGTTCTTGGTTTTATCAGAGAGTTTGAAGGCACTGATCGCACCTGTCCAGCGGCCGATCATAAGGCTGCCCCAATACATAATGATGTAAGGAGTGGCTTCCGAAGCAGCATGCGAGCCAAAGCTTTCCTGTTTCAGCAATTCTCCCAGGTTACTGCCAATGGCCACTTCCACACCTACATACACAAAAATAGCCAGCATACCCAGGATCAGCTGCGGGTATTGCATAGGACCCCAGTTGTCAGCTTTTTTCTTTGCACTTAGGTTAGCAAAAATAAGTCCAACCACGACTACAAGCAGTGCACCGAGCAACCATTTCAAACGATAAGCTTCCATTGCATGTCTTTCTGCTTCGGGTGCATTGGTCAGATCTGTTTTATAACTGTTGAAAACAGGCACAAACATGACGATCAGCAAACCGGTCATGATCAGCAGTGTATAAAGTGCCTTACTGGCTTTTTCTGTTGTTTCTTCCATCTTGCCAGAGGGCACTTTCTTGGAGAAGAAAAACATTGCGGCAGCTGCCACGAAAAGTATTCCGACAAATGTGTAAAGAAGAATCACTTTCGAAAGGCTTAGGGAAGCTATTTTTTCATCGGTGATAGCCGCTGTAGAACCAAAAAGGGCTAAGGCAACCACCAATGGACCTATGGAAGTTCCAAACGAGTTTACACCGCCTCCGAGGTTTACACGGCTGGTACCCGTTGCCGGGTCGCCCAATGAAATCGCAAAAGGCTGCGCAGCGGTTTGCTGCAGCGAAAATCCCAATGCCACGATAAATAAACCAATCAGCATACCGGCAAAGCTGTTGCCGTTCACCGCCAGGATCATGGCAGCGGCGCCCAGGGCGGAGAAAAGAAGGCCGTAAACGATGCTGTTCTTATAGCCCCATTTCCCGACAAGGTCTTTGCCGCCATAAGCACCGTAAGCAAAGAGTAATAGTGCCCCGATGTAATAGGCCGTATAAAAGGCAAAATCTATCAGCTGGCTCTGAAACTGGTCAAGATGAAAATAATGTTTACAGAAGGGGATAAAAACACTGTTGCCGGCCGCAATAAAGCCCCAAAAGAAAAATACGGTAACAAGGGTTCCTAAAGCGCCATAATTGGTTGGTTGTTTGGGTTGACTCATAGCAATCGAATATTTTATAAAATAGTGCTGAAAGTATAACATTTTTCAATGCCTGTAAAAAAACACCTGTTCGTGTTGTTGACAGCTTGTATAAAAAAAAGCAGGTTCATTTTAGGGGTAACGTAATTATGCATGAAAAATCAGTTTCTTTTGATTGGTTTATCATACCGCCAATGAAAATAATCACCTAAATTACCGTTCAAATGCTGCATTTTAAATAATGGAAATAATTCATGTTGCTGCTGAATGTTATCCCGTAGCAAAAGCTGGTGGCCTGGGAGATGTGGTGGGTGCTTTGCCCAAGTACCAGGCAGAGTTGGGTCATGTGGCCAAAGTGGTGATGCCGATGTACCGTACCAAATTTTTGTATAACAATGAATGGGAACTGGTGCATGAGGGTAACCAGCATATTGGACCGCATTATTTCAATTATGCTGTTATCAAGGAAAAAACGAATAAGCTCGGTTTTGATCTTTACCTCGTAGACATTAATGGCCTGCTCGACAGGGAAAAAATTTATGGATACGATGATGATACGGAACGCTTTCTTGCTTTCCAGGTAGCTGTAGTGGACTGGCTGAATAAATGGAATCATCAACCGGATGTTATTCACTGCCATGATCATCATACAGGTCTTATACCCTTTATGGTCAAGTACTGTTTTGAATTCAGGCAGAAACTGGCTGATATTCCAACTGTTTTCACCGTACATAACGGTCAATACCAGGGATGGATAGGCTGGGATAAATATTATTTGCTGCCTTCCTTTGATTCCTGGAAATGGGGGATGCTTGACTGGAATAATACCATTAACCCGATGGCTTCCGCCGTTAAATGTGCCTGGAAAGTAACTACGGTCAGCCATAGTTACCTGGATGAGTTGAAACAAACCGCCAATGGCCTTGAAAATCTTTTCCAGTATGAAGCGGGAAAAAGCAGTGGCATATTGAATGGTATCGATACCCATGTATGGGATCCGGAAACGGACAGTATGATCATCAAGAATTACAGCAAAGAACTGGTGGAGAAAGGAAAGAAAAAGAATAAAAAGGAACTGGCCGGTCAGTTTGGCCTGGATCCTGATAAACCGCTTATTTCTTTTATTGGCAGGCTGGTGGGTGAGAAGGCAGCGGACCTGTTGCCGGAAGCTATTACCCAATCCATTTACCAGCATCACGGCAATGTGAATTTCCTGGTATTGGGTTCCGGTGATCCTGAACTGGAAGATAAACTTGATCAGTTGAAACACCGGTTCAACGGTTATTATAATTCGTATATCGGTTATAGTGAACCACTCAGTCACCTGATATATGCTGGCTCCGATTTTTTATTGATGCCAAGCCGGGTAGAGCCCTGCGGGTTAAACCAGCTATATGCCCTGCGTTATGGCACTGTGCCGATGGTAAGAAATGTAGGCGGGCTGAGGGACACGGTTACGGATATGGGCGACTGGCAAGGTGTAGGTATCCGGTTTGATCAGCCTTCGGTCTGGGATATTACTTATTCGGTGGGCCGGGCTATTGACCTGTATAATAATAAACATGACCTTTATAACTGGATGCGCAGCCATATGATGACCATTGATCATTCCTGGGATTCATCTGCGCAGCAATACATTGACCTTTATAAATCATTGAAATAAAAAGACCGTTTATGGCAGTCAGAACCATTACACATTCAAAAGAAATTTTATCCGTGATATTAGGCGGCGGTGCCGGCTCAAGATTATACCCGTTAACAGCCAGTCGTTCCAAACCTGCCGTACCGATTGCCGGCAAATACAGGCTGGTTGATATTCCTATTTCTAATTGCCTGAATAACGGAATCGGAAGAATGTTTGTATTAACACAATTCAATTCTGCTTCACTCAACCGGCATATCAAGAACACCTATCATTTCAGTGCCTTCAGTAAAGCCTTTGTAGATATTCTGGCTGCTGAACAAACTCCTGATAACCCTACCTGGTACCAGGGCACGGCAGATGCGGTGCGCCAGGGTTTACGGCATATTGAGCCTTTTGAAAGTGATTACATACTCATACTTTCCGGCGACCAGTTGTACCAGATGGACTTTGCAGAAATGCTGGATAATCATAAAGCGCTGGGTGCCGATATATCCGTTGCCACTATACCGGTA
This sequence comes from uncultured Chitinophaga sp., assembly GCA_964409055.1. Taxonomy (GTDB): domain Bacteria; phylum Bacteroidota; class Bacteroidia; order Chitinophagales; family Chitinophagaceae; genus JJ008. The sequence goes on from CAYPBW010000104.1 coordinate 9,347, forward strand.
GCACAAAGAGAAGCTCCTGAATTTGGCATCTTAAAAAGTAATGGCGGGTTGATTACATCCTTCATTGAAAAACCCAAAAAAGAAGTGCTGGGCGATTGGGTAAGTGATACCGGTGAAGAAATGCAGCAAAAAGGCAGGATATACCTCGCTTCGATGGGTATTTATATTTTCAACCGCCAGTTGTTATTTGACCTGCTGAAAACAGAGTTCAAAGATGCCACCGACTTTGGAAAAGAAATAATTCCGCAATCGATCAGCAAATACAAAGTTGCCAGTTACCAGTACACTGGTTACTGGACAGATATCGGTAATATTTATTCATTCTTTGAAGCCAACCTTGACCTCACAAAAGATATCCCTGACTTTAACATGTTTGATAATGACCGCACCATTTACACCCGCCCAAGGATGCTGCCGCCAGCCAAGATCAGCGGTACTACCCTGGAAAAAACACTGATCGCAGAAGGCTCCATTATCAATGCTTCCCGGGTTGAACATTCTGTGATTGGTATCCGCAGCAGGGTAGGGCATGGCAGCACCATTGTCAGTACCTATATTATGGGAAGTGACTTTTATGAAACCCTGGAAGATATTGCAGGTGATTCGGCAAAAGGGATTCCGCTATTAGGTGTAGGCGACAGGTGTTATATTAAGAACGCCATACTGGATAAAAATGTAAGGATAGGCAATGATGTCCGCATCAA
>CAYPBW010000105.1:0-10037 GCA_964409055.1 uncultured Chitinophaga sp.
TATGACGGGCAGTTTTATAAATTTTATGATCCTGAAAAGAAGTTACTGAAAGACTCTGCCTCACCTTCCCAGGTTTATGTTTACCATTATGATGCACTCAACAGGCGATTCAGAAAAAATCTGAACGGCACTAACCGATATTATACTTTCTCGGGCATAACGCCTATTGAAGAACGGGATGGGACCGGCAATACAATCCTCAATAAAACAATTTATGCAGGCTGGCTAAGCCCGGTGGTGAATGAGAAAAACAATAACCAGTTTTTTTATCATCAGAATGAATTGAACTCGGTGGAAGCCATCACCAACCAGCAAGGAAGACTGATTGAAAAATATGATTACGATGTATATGGCAAAATGAGTATTTATGATTCACTGAATAATACGCTGCCTGGTTCCCTTGCGGGCAACCGTTTTGGGTTTACCGGGCAGGAATACGACAGTGCAACAGGCAAATACAAATTTTTCTTCAGGGAATACAATCCTGAAACCGGCCTGTTCAGTCAGCGGGACTTAATTGGTTATGCAGACGGCATGGGCATGTACCAGTATGTACATAATAACCCTGCGAATGGAGTGGATGTGCTGGGGTTGGAGGATTGTGATAAAAAAAATAGATTGGATCAAGTTGAAAAATATACAGGATATGTAAATGGTATTTGGACGACGAGTGAGCCTTTTTTTAAAAGGTATCTAAATCTTGTTAACGACTCACATTTAAAACATATCAAAGAATTAGAAGAATCGTTTGAGAGTTCATTTGAATTAATGCATAAAATGATTAATAAGGGTCATTTTGATGCTGCTGAGGTTTACGCAGAAAATGCAGATGATGTTCTTGGTAAATTGAAAAATTTGAAAATGCCGGAAATTGTAAATAAAGGGAAAAATGTAGTAGATAAAATTGGAAAGGGAATTAATTTACTTGACTGGGGTATTAAATCTTATAAACTAGGCACTTCCTTTAATAATTACATGGAAGGAACCGGAGACGGATATGATATAGGAATAGCAGGAGCAAATCTCTTGCAAAGTGGCGCTTCATTTACACCTCCCGGAGCACTCTTTTCTTTGGCAGATCTCGGACAGTCATTTTTTTCGGGCATGAGTGCAATTGATTTAGCACAGCAAGGAGCAGACCCTATTGCCAACGGTATCGAATGGTATTATGGAAAACATTCGCAGGATTTTATTGACAAATCTATAATACGAAATCAATTGTTTTCGGGTCGCATTAATGATTGGGAAAAAGCAAGAGCCAAGGTCGAATCAAAAGGTTCAAGAGGTGGCGTAGGACATTGGAATGCAAGGGATAATCTTAGACGTAAACCTGACTGCCCCCAAAACAATTCCGGCGGCACACAGAATCCGGCAAGTATTATCGGCGAAGGAATAAGTGATATGGCAGAAGCTATCTCATCCTGGGACCCAAACGAAATCATCGGGCCGGATGGTGTGCCGGATAAAAGCTGGGTTAGCATCAATGACAGGCTGCCTTATACCGTAACATTTGAAAATGATAAGTCCGCCTCTGCACCGGCTAAATATGTAAAAGTAGTAGTGCCTGTACATGAGAAAATGGATGCTGCAAGTTTCCAGCTCGGTAGTTTCGGTTTTAACAGTCTTACATTCACCGTTCCGCCTGCTGCCGCTTCTTATTACCAGCGATTGGATTGCAGGGATTCGCTGGGATTGTATGTGGATGTGATAGCCGGGTATGATGTAGTGAACAATCATGCCTTCTGGGAATTTCAATCCATCGACCCGGTTACCTTCCTGCCACCTGCTGATCCGCTGAAGGGCTTCTTATTATTGCAAGATAGCAGTAACCTTACCTACGGGCATGGATTTGTAAACTTCAGCATCAAACCTGTTTCGACTGCTCAAACACTTGATAGCATACTGGCAAGGGCAGACATTGTTTTTGATGCCAATGATACCATTCCCACCAATATTGAAAAGAATACAATTGATGCACTGCCTCCCACCAGCCAGATGGGAAGCCTGCCAACAAACAGTACCAACCCGCTGACACTGAACTGGTCTGGTACAGATGATGCAAATGGCTGCGGACTGCACTTTTATACTTTGTATATATCTGATGATGGTATTAATTTCAGTATCCTGAAGGACCGGATGATCCGAACCGATACTACACTTTCACTTACACCCAATATCAGGTACTATTTCTTTGTGCTGTCAACAGATAGTGTTGGCAACCGGGAAACACTCAGGCCGGGTGAAATAAAGAGCACTTTTATCGGAGTAGCATTACCGGTAACCTGGCTATACTTCAGAGGAACTAACCGGAATAAAGACAATATACTTGAATGGGCTACTGCTAATGAACAAAATTCCAAAGAATTTAAAGTAGAACGTTCGCTGGATGGCAATAGTTTCAGTGATATCGGTTCAGTAACTGCTGCCGGTAACAGCAATACTGCCAAAGCATATACATATACAGACAGAAACATTGACCGTTTAAATAGTTCAGTGATGTATTACCGGCTTCGCCAGGTTGATCTTGACAACAACTATCGGTATTCATCTATCATCCGGCTGACATATAAGGAAAAGGAAGCAAAGCATTCGATTGTTTATCCTAATCCGGCCAGCACCGTAGTTACGATTGCAGTAGGTGATAAAAAGCTGATCGGCTCCATTGCTGCAGTCCTTGATATGAGCGGTAAACTGCTGGAAAACTTTACCATTAACGGCGAAAGCCAGACATTCGATATCAGTAAGTATATGAATGGCATCTATTTCATCCGTTTGGAAAACAAAGAAACTTTAAGAATTGTAAAACAGTGAGGTCTTCATATAGTGTCGTTTCATCAGCCTCCTTTTTCATGCAAGAAAGAAATCCCCCGGTTTATACCGGGGGATTAAGTTTTATCAAAGAGGTATATACATCAGTTTACCCCATCCACCTGCATTTCTTTATTGATTTTAAGCACAAGCCCTTGCAATACTTTACCAGGGCCACATTCAGTGAATTTTGAGGCGCCATCGGCAATCATGGCTTGTACACTCTGCGTCCATTTTACTGCACCTGTCAACTGATCGATAAGATTTTGTTTTATTTCTTCCTGGTCCATCACAGCTTTGGCTGTTACGTTCTGGTAAATGGCGCAAACCGGGCTATGAAATTTTGTAGAAAGTATTGCCGCCTGCAATTCTTCTTTCGCAGGCAGCATCAATGATGAATGAAATGCGCCGCCTACCGGTAACACCAATGCTCTTTTAGCTCCTGCAGCTTTCATTCTTTCACAGGCTATGTCGATTGCATTTTTACTGCCGCTTATTACCAGTTGGCCGGGACAATTATAATTAGCTGCCACTACTATTTCACCCATCTCTTTTTGCACTTCTTCGCAAATAGCTTCCACCTTTTCATCCGACAAATTCAAAACAGCCGCCATTGTGGAGGGATTTATCTCGCAGGCTTTTTGCATTGCCGTGGCCCTTACAGAAACGAGGCTGAGGGCATCTTCAAAACTTAATGTGCCATTAGCCACCAGGGCGGTAAATTCTCCCAAAGAATGACCGGCCACCATGTCCGGCTTTGCATTCTCAATACTTCTGAATGCAATGACGGAATGCAAAAAAATAGCTGGTTGTGTAACCTTCGTTTGCTTCAGGTCTTCCTCGGTTCCTTCAAACATGATGTCTGAAATGCGGAAACCAAGTATTTCGTTTGCCTGCTCAAACAGTTTTTTGGCAAAAGCGCTGTTCGCAAAATGTGGCTTTCCCATACCCGGAAACTGGGAGCCTTGCCCGGGAAATATATAAGCATGTTTCATAACAGAAGTTTGATATATCCTCATTAAAAAAGTTTGACCGAATACTTTCAATCAAACTTAATAACCCCGCAAATATAGGAGTTAGTCCAAATCTGCTGTAATAAGCCTTAAAAACTCACCCCGGGTGGAGTTTTTCTGAAATTCACCATCAAAGGCAGATGTGGTAGTCACTGAATTCTGTTTTTGTACTCCCCGCATCATCATACACAAATGCTTTGCTTCTATAACGACTGCCACTCCCATGGGATTAAGTGTTTCCTTAATGGCATTCATAATCTGAACCGTTAAACGCTCCTGCACCTGCAGGCGTCTTGCATATACATCCACTACCCTTGCAATTTTACTTAAGCCGGTTATCCAGCCATTGGGTATATAAGCCACATGTGCTTTGCCTATAAAGGGAAGCATATGATGTTCGCACATACTGTATATCTCAATGTCTTTTACAACGATCATTTCGCTCACCTGTTCATGAAATTTGGCTGAGTTAATGATAGCCTTGGCATCAAGATGATAACCTTGTGTAAGGTATTGCATTGCTTTAGCCAGGCGTTCGGGTGTTTTCACCAAACCTTCTCTTTCTGCATCTTCACCTAAGAGGTTAAGAACAGATTTATAATGGGTGATGAGACCGGAGGTTACCTGCTCATCATAGTGTTCTGTTTTTTTATATGCCATATCGGGTAATTGATTTGAAGAAAAAATTTTAGGCCGGATACTCGACAAAATTCCGGGCTGTTTCATAAAGTCTGATTTGCAAATCCTTTGCAGGATCTATAAATGGTCTGAGTATTTTATAGATCACAACAGCTATGTTTTCAGCGGTGGGGTTCAGGTTTTTAAATTCAACCGTATCAAGATTCAGGTTTTTATGATCAAACCGTTCGACCACTTCTCTTTTGATAATATCACTCAGGTCTTTCATGTCCATTACGTAACCTGTTTCAGGATCCGGCTCACCGGTCACTTTCACCACAAGGTCATAATTATGGCCGTGATAATTGGGCAGGGCACATTTGCCAAAAACCTTTTCATTCGTATGATTATCCCAGGCCGGGTTGAAAAGACGATGAGCAGCATTGAAATGCTCTTTCCGGTAAATGGCCACTTTTTTATTCATGCTTTAACGTATGATTCTGAGTTGCTCTTAACAACAATCAGCAGGGATAATTGTTGCGATAAGCGATCAAAAGATTATTTCAGTTAATTCAAAGCTACTTCAAAGTTAGCAGGATGAAGTTCTCTTTGCTACCTTGCATATTGAAAATAATGTAATGAATTGCCTCATTGTAGCCGCCACCGCCAGGGAAATTGCTCCTTTCCTTGAATATTACCGAAATACGGAAAAAACGGAACATATTGATATGCACCTCGATGTATTGATCAGCGGAATCGGAATGACTGCCACCACGTATCACCTGGTAAAACAATTTTCCATTCGAAAGCCTGATATAGTGGTGCAGGCCGGGGTAGCGGGTTGTTTTGACACTTCACTGCCACTGGGAACTGTAGTGGCCGTCAAACAGGATACCATTGCCGATGAGAGTGTGGTGGAACTAAAAAACCTGAAAACATTATTTGACCTGAAACTGGTTCCGCAAAACCAGCAGCCCTATAAAAAAGGATGGCTGATCAATCCCTCCAAAGAAATGCTGAAAAGAACAAAGCTAAAAACGGTCAGGGGAATTTCTGTAAACCAGATCACCACATCAAAACAAATGATCCGTTTTTATAAAGAACAGTTTAACCCGGTAACCGAATCAATGGAAGGCGCAGCGCTGCACTATGTATGCCTGTCAGAAAATATACCTTTTTTGCAGGTAAGAAGTATTTCCAATTATATTGGTGAAAGAAATAAAAAGAAATGGAATATGGCTGACTCCATTGCCGGATTAAACAAGGAACTGATCCGCCTGTTAGAAAGTTTATAAGTTAAACGCATGAAACTTAGTATCGGCTTTTCGCCCTGCCCCAACGACACTTTTATTTTTGATGCACTGATCAATAAAAAAATTGATACAGAAGGAATCGAATTCGAGGCAATACTGGAAGATGTGGAAACACTTAACCAATGGGCATTGGAAGGAAAGCTGGACATTACCAAACTAAGTTTCCCGGCTTTTTTCAGATCAACTGACAAGTATGTACTACTAACTGCCGGCAGCGCCCTGGGAAAAGGCGTTGGTCCGTTGCTGGTAAAACGGGCTGGCAAAGAAATAAGCTCAGTTGAAGAGCAAAGTATTTTAATACCCGGCATTAATACTACCGCCAACCTGCTGCTGAGTTTTGCTTACCCGGAAGCAAAAAACAAAAGGCCCATGCTCTTCTCCGAAATTGAAGACCTGGTGATGAGTGAACTGGCCGATTTGGGTGTTATCATTCATGAAAACCGTTTTACTTATCAGCAAAAGGGATTAGAAAAAGTGGCAGACTTGGGAGAAACCTGGGAAAAGAAAATGAATGTACCTATTCCTTTAGGCGGAATTGCCATCAAAAGGACAGTTGACAGGTTGATAAGTTTACAGGTGGACCAATTGATCCGCAAAAGTCTTGAATATGCTTTTGCTAACTATCCGGTTGTTACTGATTATGTAAAATGTTACTCACAAACAATGAGTGAGGAAGTAATGCGAAAGCATATCGATCTATATGTAAATAATTATTCACTCAACCTTGGAGAGGAAGGTAAAAAAGCGATAATTACCCTTTACAATACTTTTTTGTCCATGAATAACATGGCGTCAACCAAAAATGACGAAGAGTTATTTCTTTAAAGCCACCGCATAAATTTCCAGGCAACGCTTTCTTGCTACTTCATGTTCTACAATGGGACGGGGATAGGTAAGTTCTTCGAACTCCGGTACCCATTTACGGATATATTTTAAATCAGGATCAAACTTTTGAGTCTGCAAATAGGGATTAAAAACACGGAAATAGGGCGCCGCATCACAGCCGCTTCCTGCCGCCCATTGCCAGCCGCCATTATTGGCCGCCAAATCAAAATCCAGCAACTTCTTTGCAAAATAGGCTTCGCCCCGGCGCCAGTCAATCAATAAATGCTTGGTTAGAAAACTCGCTACTATCATCCGAACCCGGTTATGCATAAACCCGGTTGCATTCAATTCCCGCATACCTGCATCTACAATCGGGTAACCGGTTCTTCCTTCACACCAGGCAGCAAACTCAGTTTCATTATTCCTCCATTTAATACGATCATATTCCGGTTTGAAAGCATGACCCACTACTCTGGGGAAATGCCAGAGTATCATATGATAAAAATCCCGCCATATCAGTTCATTCAAAAAAAACTCATTCAGTGTACCAGCTTGCCTGGCCAGCTCACGGATACTGATGGTGCCAAACCGCAAATGGATACTTAATCTGGAAGTGCCCGTTATCGCCGGAATATCTCTTTGTTCTTTATAGCGCTTAATAATTTCAGCTTTCCATGATTTTGGAGGAAATGAAATACCACTGGCTTTAAATCCCATTTTTTCCAGGGAAATTATTTGCCTGGTTGCTTGTTTGAAAAAATTGGAAAAATATTTCTCCGTGGGATAAGGCGTAAGGTGAAAAGGTGTAAGCGTTGCCTTCCACCTGCGGGAATAAGGTGTAAAAACCGTATAAGGTTTACCATCATCTTTCAGCACTTCCCCTTTCTCCAGTATCACCTGGTCTTTAAAAGTATTGAAGCTGATGCCTTTCAATTTCAATAATTGTTCAATGGCAGCGTCCCTCTTTGTGGCATAAGGCTCATAGTCGTGGTTGGTGTAAACAGCTTCAATAGTATACTCACTGGCAAGTTGTTCATAAATAGCCAAAGGTTCACCGTATCTAACATCCAGTGCAGAGCCGTATTTTATTAATTCCTGCTGCATTTCCTGCAATGCCAAATGAATAAACTCTACCCGTCTGTCAGCTTTATCATCCAGTTCATCGAGGATATTCGTATCGAAAATAAAAACCGGTACTACTGGTTTGCCGCTCCTGAGAGCATGGTATAATCCTGCATTGTCATGCAGGCGAAGGTCACGCCGAAACCAAAATATGTTGACTGTAAGCTTCATGAAGGGTGAAACAGCGTCAACCCGGAATTGTTTGACAAAAACGGCGATAAATTTCCACTGTTTTCATGTTGTTATAGATTTTGTCCCGGAAGCGCTGCACCCAACGTATGCCGTTTATCGCATTGGATAAAAATACCTCATCAGCAGCCAGCAGATCTTCTGCTGAAACTTTTGTCTCCTCAACATGGTAATTGGAAGTGGCTAAAGATGCCAGCAAATATTTTCTCATTACGCCATTTACGCATCCTTCTGAAAGAGCAGTTGTCAGAATCACATCACCCTTTATTACGAAAATATTGGCAATGGTTGAATCGGCAATCCTTCCATAAGTATTCAGAACAAGGCAATCGTTCAGTTTGTTTTCTTTAGCATAAACAGCCGCCATCGAATAAGGAAGAAAGTTTGCCGATTTTAAATTGGAAAAAAGGTCAGTACTTTTCTCAGCATCCGGAAAAATATCAATCACCAGCCCGTTTTCATTCAATTGATTCACCGTTGAAGGCAGCGGCCAGCACTCAACAAGGTATTGCAGCTTCCGCTCTTCATCATATAAACCTCCGTTACCTCTGAATACTGACAACCTTACCCGGGCCAATGTTTCGCAGTTATTTTGTTTGCATAATTCAAGAATTACTTCTTGTAGTCTACTCTTAGTGACCAATGCAGGAATATCCATTTTCAGCGTTGCCAATCCAGAAAACAACCGCTCCATGTGATAGGCTGCTAATTGTATCGCCCCGTCTTTCACTTTCATAGTTTCAAACAAACCATCTCCGTAGCGGTAACCCCTGTTGGAAGCCGATAGTACTGCTTTATCAGCAGCAACAAATTTTCCATTGAAGCAAATAGTTGCCATCCATCAAAGTAAAATAAAAAAAGCCACCCCGGCTAAATTGTCGGGGTGGCCGCATATACTTGCCATGAAAAATTATGCCTGCTCTACCAGTCCGGCTTTTACCGCATACATCACCAGGCCGGCCATAGATTTGGTGCCGGTTTTGGTTTTGAGCTTATCACGGATGGCTTCCACCGTACGGGGACTAAGATCTACGATGTCTGCAATTTCTTTCGTACTCTTCTCATCACACATCAATTTCAGAATAGTGATCTCCTTATCGGTCAGTTGTACATCCTGCGGCATTGAAGCTTCAGCAGTACGCTTGGTACGAAGACCGCTCAGCAATGCTTTATTGGTAAGGTCGTTGAAGTGGAAATCATTCTCATACACACCACGGATGGCTTCATAAATCAGGTCAGCGCCTGACTCCTTGGTGATGTAGGAGTTGGCACCCATTTCCATCATTTTGGAAATAACGGAATGATCATTCAGGAACGAAAGCATGATCACTTTTACATCGGGATATAATTTTTTGATCTCAGGTAAAGCAGTCAATCCATCCATAATAGGCATCTGGATGTCAAGTAAAATTACATCTGGTTTGATGTGGCGCAACAGGTTCAGCAATTGCATACCGTTTTCGGCCTCAGCCACCATTTGAATGTCTTTACGTACCTGTAGAGCAGTCTTGATACCAGTGCGAAAAAGGGCATGATCATCAGCGATCGCCACTTTAATAACAACGTTAGTGTCGGGATTTTTCATAATTGGATTATTAAAAATGTTATTGAATCTAAGTAATAATTACAGACTGCAAGTTGGAAAATTCCTGCAATATGTACTATAGGGAAAGTACTTGATTTCGTATTTGTGGAAAGTACCGATACCAGACGAACATATCGAAACTGTACTATGTCTTTATAAGAGTTTTTACTAGCTCCGCAGTAAATACCGAATGTTTGAAATAGGGCAGTTATGCTCTTGTTAACATTTGCATGTGGATATACTTTTGTTTCAGAAAGTTGATTGACACGGATGATCTGTCTTTACCCTCTCATCCAATGTCCAGAACCGTCCAGAAAGTTATTTCCAATTCCTTTGAAAAAACCGACCCGTTTTTACGGGAGACACTTCAAACCGGCCAGTCAACTTTCTCTTTTTGAATAATGGCTCCGTTTTTGAAATCCAAAACCAATGAAAAATGAATTGAAAAGCAAGAGCCGTAACCGTTAAGCCCTGTCTCTATGAAACACAACGCTTAAAAATCTTTTTCTTTTCATAACAGTAACGTAAGCCCCGGTCCTCATAACGCCGGGGTTATTTTTTGTA